>DATHGL010000430.1:0-5456 GCA_035317625.1 Gemmatimonadales bacterium
GCCTGTGCCTGCTGCTCGTGGGCGCCGTCGTGTGCACCACCGGGGTGAAGGCCGTCCGGGGGGGGCGCTGGCTGGGCGGGGCGGTGTGGGGGCTCGCGGGGCTGCTGCTGCTCGCGCTCGCCGCGCTGGCCGGCACGATCACGGTGGGCCTCCAGGGGTATCGGGCGCTCACCTACGAAGACCTGGCCGCGACGGTGCGCACCGAGCCGCTGAGCCGGCAGCGATTTCGCGCCACCATCACGCTGCCGGACCGGCGGCTCGCGATGTACGAGCTCGCGGGCGACGCGTTCTACATGGACGCGCACATCCTCAAGTGGCACCCGCTCGTGACGCTGCTCGGCCTGCACACGGCCTACGAGCTGGATCGCGTGGCCGGCCGCTACAACGACGTGGCGGAGGAACGGGCCCGGCCGCACACAGTCTACTCGCTCGCCCGCTCGCGGCCCGTAAATCTGTTCGTCATCGCGCGCCAGAGGCTGCTCGGGCCCTTGGTGGACGCCGAGTACGGCTCGGCGGCGTTCACGCCCGCGAATCGGCCGGCCGTGTACGAAGTGCGGGTGTCGACCACCGGCCTGCTCATGCGGCCGGTCGTGAGCCGGCCCGCCCCCTGAGGAGGACCAGGCCGCATGCTCGTGCTGAAGCTGATCCAGTCACCCATCAAGACGCTGCACTCGGAGGGTACCCCGGGTCAGGTCGCGGCCGGGATCGCGCTCGGCTCGATCCTGGGTCTCACGCCGCTCCTGAACCTGCATAATGCGGTCGTGTTCGCCCTCATCGTGGTCCTCAACGTGTCGTTCCCCGCCGCGATGTTGGGCTGGGCACTGTTCGTGCCGGTGGGTTTCCTCTTCGACCCGGCGTTCGACACGATCGGCCGTGCGCTGCTGCTCGGGACGCCGGCGCTGCGGCCGCTCTGGACGACGCTCGACAATGCAGCGGTGGCGCCGCTCACCAACTTCAACAACACGGTCGTCCTGGGCAGCCTGGTGTGCTCGCTGGTGTTCTGGCTGCCGCTGTTCTTCGCCGCCCGGCGGGGCGTGGTGCGCTACCGGGCGACCGTGGCCGACCGAATCCGACACTCGCGCCTCTACCGGGCCGTGGCCGCGTCCAAGCTGTACACCGTGTACCGCCTGTTCCGGCCGGAGCCCTGAGGTGCGCGTCGCCCTGTTCCGCTGGAAGGCGATCGGGCCGCTGCTGCTCGTCGGCGTGGTGGGCGTCGGGTCGTGGCTCGTGTTCGCAGACCGGATCGCGAAGGCCACCGCCCAGGCGGTGGGGACGACGCTCGTCGGAGCGAGGGTCGAGATCGACCGGCTGCACCTCGACCTGCCGCATGGTCGGGTCGAGCTCCGCGGGCTGACCGTGGCGAGCCCGTTCGAAGCCTTGGAGAACCTGCTCCAAGCGGACGCCTTGGTGGCCGACATCGACCCGCTGCCGCTGCTCGAGAAGAAGGTCGTGATCGACCGGCTGGCGGCGACAGGACTGCGATTCGGAACGCCCCGGCTGACGGATGGGCGGACAGGCGGACGGTCGGACGGTGTGATGGGCCAGGTTACCCGCTGGGGCGAGCAGCTCCAGGTGCCGGCCCTCGCGCTCCCGACGGGAACGATCAACATCGACCGCTTGGATCCGGGGCAGCTCAATACACCCCGCGCCGCCGCCGCGCTCGCCGCGCGCGCCGACTCCGCCCGGCTTACGTGGGAGGCCGGTCTCAGGGGACTCGACGTGACGGCCACCGTGGACACGGCCAAACATCTGGCGGAGCGGCTGCGCGGCGCCAAGGCGACCGACGTCAGATTGCTGGGTGACGCGCGTCGCGCGCTCGAGCAGGTGAAGCGGGCGCAGGAGCGCGTCCTGGGGCTCGAGCGGAGCGTCGCCGCCGGCGCGGCGGCGCTCCAAGGGGGCGTGGCCGGCCTGGCCGATGCGAAACAGCGCGACTACGCGCTGGCGCGCGGCCTGCTCAAGCTCCCGGGGCTCGATGCGCCCGACATCGGCGCCGCGCTGTTCGGCCCGGCGGCCGTCGACCGCTTTCAGCGCGCGCTGTACTGGGTGCAGCTCGGCCGGCGCTACATGCCGCCCGGTCTGCTCCCGCGGGCGACGCCCGGCCCGTCGCGCGCCCGCCGCGCGGGGATGACCGTCCGCTTCCCGCGAGCGCACGTCGAGCCCGCATTCCTGCTCAGGACCGCCGAGCTGTCCGTGGAGCTGGGTGCGGGGGGGGCGGCGCCGCGGACCTATGCCGCTCGCCTGAGCGACGTGACCACTGATCCGACCCTGCATGGGCGACCGGCCACGGCGAGCGCGTCGGCACCCGGATTCCGATTGGGGGCGGTGCTCGACCACGTCCGGGCGACGCCGCGCGACACGGTGGCGGCGAGCCTCGTGGGGGTCGCGCTGCCGCCGCTCCGGCTGCCATCGCTTCCCCTCCGGATCGAGCCGGGCTCGGGGACGGTGGCGCTCAGCTTCGCGTTGCAGGGCGACCAAGTGCGCGCCCGCTGGACGATGCAATCGGATCGGGTGCGATGGGTACGCGATTCCGGCGCCGCCGCCTCGGCAACCGGCGACGTGATCTGGCGTGTGGTCTCCGCGATCGCGACGCTGGAGGTCTCCGCGAGCCTCACGGGGAGCCTCACCCATCCGCGCCTGGGCGTCAGCTCGAACGTCGATCGGGCCATCGCCGACCGGCTGCGAGCGCTGCTGGGCGCGGAGCTGGCCGCGGCCGAGCGCCGGGTGCGCGCCCAGGTTGACAGCCTGGTGGACGGGCAGGTCGCTCCCGTCCTCGCCCAGGTCGAAGCGCTTGGCGGGGACGTAACCGGACGACTCGGCGGTCAGCGAGCGCAGCTCGACGACGCTCGCAAGGCGCTCGAGCAGCGATTGCGCGAGCTGACGCGGTTGCCGGGAGTGCGCCTGCCGTAGCCGGACGATCGCTCCGTAGATCCTTCGCTTCTTCTTCGCGGAGCGAGCGAGCCTGTCATCCTGAGCGCCGAAGGCGCGAAGGATCCGCTTCTTCGCAAAGGATCCGCGTTCTTAAGGATCCGCTTTTTAATGAGACGATCGGTTAGGGTCCAACCAATCCGCGGCGGCCGGCATCCTAGAGACGTGCCGGCCGTGGCGATATGATGCACTCCGACCCGACCGATCTGATCCACCGCGCGCAGCAGGGCGACCAATCGGCCTTCGAGGCGCTGTACCATGGGCATGTGGGCCGGGTGTATGCGCTGTGCTTGCGCCTCACGGCCGACGTGGTGCAGGCCGAAGAGCGGACGCAGGACGCCTTCGTGCGGGCGTGGGAGCGGCTCGCCACGTTTCGGGGGGAGAGCGCGTTCTCCTCGTGGCTGCATCGGCTCGCGGTGAACGAGGTGTTCCGCGTGCAGCGTGCGACACGGCGCCGGGCGCAGCGCGTCTTTACGAGTGAGGATCCCGGTGCGCTGGAGCGGGCCGACGACAGGCCGGACGCACCCGGTGTCGCCATGGATCTCGAGCGTGCCGTGGCGGCGCTGCCGCCGGGGGCGCGCGAGGTGTTCGTGCTGCACGACGTGGAAGGGTACCGCCACGAGGAGATCGCCGGACTCACCGGCGTCGCCGTGGGAACGTCCAAGGCGCAGCTGTTCCGGGCGCGCCGGCTGCTGCGCGAGGCGTTGAACCGATGATGTGCCCTGAGATGGAAGTGCGGCTGAACGAGTACGTGGACGGCACGCTCGCCGCCCGGGAGCGCGCGGCGGTGGAAGCCCATCTCGCTGAGTGCGCGGGCTGTCGGGCAGCGATTGTCGAGCTTCGGGCGCTCGTCACTGCCGCTGCGACCCTGCCGAAGAGCATCCCGCCGAAGCGGGATCTTTGGGGGGACATCGCCCGGCGCCTCGGGAAACGGGAAAGGGGAAACGGGAAACGCGTCTGGCGCGAGCGGGCATTCTGGCGCCGCGCGCTCGCCGCGGCAGCGGTGCTCGTCATCGCGTTGGGCATTTACCGGCTATTACCGCCCATTACCGCCCATTACCGCCCGGCGGGGCAGGGCTGGGTGGCGGTGCAAGCCGACTTCGACCGGGCGTCGGGCGAGCTGGGCCGCGCCCTTGCGCTGGAACGCCACCGGCTGCGGCCCGAGACCGTCGCGCTGCTCGAGCGGAACCTCGAGATCATCGACGCCGCGATCGCGGAGTCGCGTGCGGCGCTGGCGCGCGATCCGGCAAATGCCGAGCTGCGGGGCCTGTTCGCGGCGGCGTACCGCCACAAAGTCGAGCTGCTGCGCTGGGCCGCGCACGCAGCGACCAGCTGAAATGAGGATCGCCATGACCAAAGGGGCGTGCTGCCTGGCGCTCGTGCTGCTCTGGGTCGCCCGGGCCGCGATGGCGCAGGCGCGGATCGACGAGAGGTGGCCGCTCGACGCCGCCGGGTCGGTGCGCATCGTGCATCCGGCGGGGCGGGTTCGCGTGGTCGGGTGGGACGTCGACAGCCTCGCGGTGGTCGGAACGCTCGCGCCGGGCGCGGGCCGGTTCTACAGCGCCGGAGACGGCCACGTCCGCAAGTTGGGCGTCGACATCCCAGCCGACGAGCGGATCGCCGGGCGTGCCGACCTCGTGGTGCGGGTCCCGCGGCGTACGAACGTATGGGTCAAGTCGGCCACGGCGGACATCGAGGTCGAGGGGGTGGACGGCACGCTCGACCTGACCAGTGTGCGTGGCGCGATTCACGTCGTCGGCACGCCGCAGGACGTCACCGCCGAAACGATGGACGGCGCCGTGGAGATTGCGGGCGGCACCGGGCGCGCTCGCGTGAAGACGGTGAGCGGCGCGATCCTGCTCCGCGGGGCGAGCGCCGATATCGGCGCCTCCACGCTGAGCGGCGCGATCGTGGTCCGCGCCGCGGGATGGCAGCGCGGCGGCACGGGCGTGCAACGCGGGAAGTTCGAGTCCGTCACGGGCGACGTCCGGTTCGACGGGGAGCTGGGGCGGGGCGGCGTGGTCGAGTTCGAGACCCAGAGCGGCAATATCGCGGTGCGGGTGCCGGCCCGCACCGTCGCGGATTTCGACGCCCTCACCATCGGGGGCACGATCACCAACACGCTCGGCGCAGCGCAGCCGACGCCCCGAGCCAACGGCGCGGGGCAGGCGCTGCGGTTTTCCACCGGCGCGGGAGGGGCGCAGGTCACCGTCCGGAGCTTCAAGGGTGGTATCTTGCTCGAACCGAAATGAGCCGGATCAGCGTGGCCGTTGGCCCTGTGTGCGCGGTGGCGGCGCTCTGGACCTGCGCCGGCAACCCCGCGTCGATCCTGCTGCCTGGCGAGGACAGAGGCACCCTGCGCCTCGAGCCGGCCGCGAGCGGGTTTTCCAGTCCCGTCTATCTCGCCGCCCCACCCGGCGATACGGCGCGCCTCTTCGTGGTGGAGCAAGCGGGACGGATTCGGATCGTGCGGGGCGGTCAGCCGCTTGGCACGCCGTTTCTCGACATCTCCGCCCGCGTGACGTCGGGCG
>DATHGL010000431.1:0-3661 GCA_035317625.1 Gemmatimonadales bacterium
GTGAAGGTGTTGCTCCGCCCGGTCGAAATCCGCTACGTCCACCAGGAGGCGGTGCTGCTGCCGCCCGCCGCCAACGTCAAGGGCCTGTATGTCAACGCGTGGGCGTTCGGATCGCCCAAGCTGTGGCACCTCGTGCGCCTGGCCGATGAAACCGAGATCAATGCCTTTGTCATCGACGTGAAAGACGACACGGGCTGCCTGCTCTATCCGTCGGAGGTCCCGACGGCCCAACAGATCGGCGCCAACCGCTGCGTGCGTGCGAAGGACGCGCGGGCGCGGCTCGACACCCTCGCGGCGCACGGCATTTACACGATCGCGCGCTTCGTCGTGGCGAAGGACCCGCTGCTCGCGGAGCGCAAGCCGCAGTGGTCGGTGAGAGACCGCACCACGGGCGGCTTGTGGCGCGACCGGATCGACATCGCCTGGGTGGACGCCTATAACGACTCCGTGTGGATCTATGCCGCCCAGCTCGCGCAGGAAGCGGTGCACATGGGATTCCAGGAGGTGCAGTTCGATTACGTCCGCTTTCCGGACGAGCCGCGCGAGCGCATGGCGACCGCGATCTTTCCGGCGCGTCGCTCGGGGCAGACCCAGCGCGACGCTGTGCGCGAGCATGTGGCGCTCCTGATGACCCGCCTGAAGCCGCTCGGCGTGCCGGTCACGTTCGACATCTTCGGGCTCACGGCCTCCGCGACGGGCGACCTCGGCATCGGGCAGGTGTGGGAAGACTTCGTGAGCGTAGCCGACGTGGTGCTGCCGATGGTGTATCCCAGCCACTACTACCGCGGCGCCTTCGGCTTCGCGTGGCCCAACGGCCAGCCGTACCGCGTGGTGCACAGCGCTTTGACCGCCGCGCTGAAGCGCTCGGACCCACTCCCGGGCTCGGCCGGTATCCGCCCGTACCTCCAGGCGTTCACCCTCGGGCGCCGGCTCCCCCGCTATACGCCGGTCGAAATCCGCGAGCAAATCCGCGCCGCGGAGGACTTGGGTATCACGTCGTGGGTGCTGTGGAACCCCCGCAGCGTGTACCAGCGGGGATCGCTGCTGCCGAAGCGCAGTAGCACCCCGCCGCCGGGCGGCGAGGAGCCGTCGAGCCCGAGCGGCGGCCGCTAACGGTCAGGCCGCAGGCTCGGCGAGCGCCATGCCAGGCTGCCACTCGGTGATGTAGCCCGCGATGGCCGACGCGGCGACGGTATAGGGATTGGCGAGATACAGCTGTCCGGGCCCGGAGCGGCCGGGAAAGTTCCGGTTGATCGCGCTGATCGTCACTTCTTCGCGGGTCTTCGAGACGCCCGGCCCGGCATTGATGCACGCCCCACACGACGGCTCGAGGAAGGTCGCCCCGACCTTCTGAAACAGGTCCAGGTAGCCCCGCTCCGCACAATAGCGCTTGACGTCCTGCGACCCGCACTGGATGAAGAACCGCACCCAGGGCGCCACCCGCTCGCCGCGCTGCGCCGCTTCCTCGAGCACGCGGGCGTACATGTCCATGTCCTCTTTCTTCCCGGCGGTGCACGAGCCCGCGTACGCGATGTCGACCTTCACCCGCTCTCCCGCGTCCTCGATATGCCGCCCGTTCCCCGGGTCGCCGGGCAGCGCGATCATCGGCCGGATCGCCGACGCATCGATGTCGATCACCTCGCAGTACTCGGCTCCGGGATCACTGGCGAGGTCGCGACACAGGCGCGCCGCGTCACCGCGGGACATCCCCCGGTACTCCATCAGGTAGGCGGCGGTCTTTTCATCGGGCGCGACGTAACCGGTAAAGCCGCCCACTTCGGCCGTCATGTTGGTCATTGTGGCGCGCTCATCAACCGACAGCGACGCGACAGCATCGCCACAGTACTCCACCAGTTTGCCGATCGCCTGGCCGTTCTTCACGTAGGGGTGGCGCAGGATCTCGAGCATGAAGTCCTTCGCCGTCACGTTGTCGGGCTTCTTCCCCCGCACCACGACACGCACCGTCTCGGGGACCGAGAGCCGGACGTCCTTAGTGATCCAGGAGTTGAAGATCGCCGTGGTGCCGACGCCGAAGGCGACGCACCCCACTGCCCCGGCGTGCGGCGTGTGGGAGTCGCTCCCGATGATCACCATCCCCGGCTCGGCGTGGCCCTCGAGGATCTTCGAATGGCAAATCGCCTCGGAGCCGTGGTGGCCCAAGCGGAGCTCGCCGTACAGCTTGATCCCCTGCTTCTCCGCGAACGCGCGCTGCTTCTTCTCGAGCTCGAGCGCGACGTCGAGCAGGCCCTCCTTCACGCGCTCGGGCGTCATCGCCTCGCCGAGGAAGGTGAGGTGATCGCGGAACATGAGGATCGAGCCCGGGTCGTGCACTTTCTGGTCCGGTCCCACGAGCTGCTCGAAGAAGATGGCCGCCATCGGGGTCACGTACTCGTGACTGAACCGGATGTCGGTGACGACGAACCCCTCATCCCCCGGCTTGACGGCGGGCACGCCGACCTTCCCCTTCGACGGGTCGACCACCCAGTGACGGGCGATAATCTTCTCACCGAGGGTCATGGGGCGCGCGGGGGTCGTGGGGGGTGTGAGGAGCACCTTCCCCTGGAGCCGGGCGACGTTGAAGTTGAAGAGTCCGCCGCGCTCGATGATCCCCCGGGTGATCTCGCCTTCGCCCGCGGTGAACGCGCTCAGCGGGATGGCTTCGCCGCGGCGCACTTTGTCGATCATCGAGAAGTCGGTCGTGGTCAGCACGCCCAGGTTCTGGCAGTTCTCGCGGTAGATGCGCTCGATGTTTTCCGCGATGACCAGTTTGATGCCGGCGCACATTTCGGCATAGGGGGACTGCTCGCGCGAGGAGCCCTTGCCCCGGCGCGTGCCGCTCACGGAGGCGACGAAGCCACCCCGCTTGACGGATCCGCGCGTGATGGGAAACTCGTCACCGCACTTGAGGCCGAGGTACGGGAAGTCGCCCAGCGTTTCGTCGTAGTAGTAGCAGATGTAGGCGGGCGTGATTTCGTCGGTGGAGATGTTGTCGCGCAGCTTGGTCGCGGGACGCCAGTCGAGATCCTGGCCCTCGAGCTGTCGGCGCACGAGGCCCGCGTCCTCCGCCAGGAACAGGACGCGACCCCGGAACACCACCTCTTCGGGCAGTTTTTCCACGCGACGGGAGCGCAGCGCCTCGAGCATCGGCGAAACATCACCCCTTGCTCCAGGTCGAGCAAGCGGATTTCCTTGGGACCTCCCATCAGAGGAGCGCACACGATGCGCAGGGTCATCCGGTCCGTCGTCGTCGCCGTGGCGGTCGCCGCATGCGGGCGAGGGGCCGTCCGCTCACCCGCTCCCGTTCTCCCCTCCCAGGCCGGACCGGTGCCGCCGGTGAGTACGGCTGCGATGGACGCGCACCTCAAGTACCTTGCCGACGATCTGTTGGAGGGTCGCGCCCCGGCGACGCGCGGCGGTGCGTTGGCCGTGAGGTACATCGCGGCCCAGTTCGCGGCGTTGGGCCTCGAGCCCGCCGGTCCCGACGGATCGTACTACCAGCCCGTCGCGCTCGTCGGCATGACACCGCACCCGTCGCTCGTGTGGGGTGCGGGGGGCGCCACCCGATCACTCAAGTATCTCGACGATTTCGTGGCGTGGGCGGAGCGACCCGAGAGCCATATCGTCGCTGACGGCGACGTGGTATTCGTGGGTTACGGAGTGC
>DATHGL010000432.1:0-12268 GCA_035317625.1 Gemmatimonadales bacterium
GCCGTGCGGCGCGGCCGACCGTCTGGATGAGCGAGCGGTCGGAGCGCAGAAACCCCTCCTGGTCGGCGTCGAGGATCGCCACGAGCGAGACCTCGGGGAGATCGAGCCCCTCGCGCAGCAGGTTGATCCCCACGAGCACGTCGAACTCGCCGAGCCGCAGGCCGCGGATGATCTCCACGCGCTCGATCGCGTCGATCTCCGAATGCAGATAGCGGACGCGCACCCCGTGCTGCTGCAGGTAATCGGTGAGGTCTTCCGCCATGCGCTTGGTGAGCGTGGTGACGAGCACGCGCTCGTTCTTTTTCTCGCGCAGCCGGATCTCGTGCAGTAGGTCGTCCACCTGGCCCCGCACCGGGCGGACCTCCACCTCCGGGTCCACGAGGCCGGTGGGGCGGATGATCTGCTCGACCACGACGCCGCCCGAGAGCTTGAGCTCCTCTTCCCCCGGGGTCGCCGAGACGAACAGGATTCTGGGGACGAGCTCCATGAACTCGTCGATGCGCAGCGGCCGGTTGTCGAGCGCCGACGGTAACCGGAAGCCGTAGTCGACCAGCGTCTGTTTGCGGGAGCGGTCCCCCTCGAACATCCCGCCCAGTTGCGGCAGCGTCTGGTGCGACTCGTCGATGATGCAGAGGTAGTCGTCGGGGAGATAGTCGAGGAGGCACGCGGGGCGCTCACCGGCGGCGCGGCCGGTCAGATGCCGCGAGTAGTTTTCGATCCCGGTGCAGCGGCCCACCTCGAGCAGCATGTCGATGTCGAAGTTGGTGCGCGACTCGAGCCGCTGCGCCTCGAGCAGCTTGTTTTGGACCCGCAGCTCGGCCAGGCGCGCCTTGAGCTCGGCGCGGATGGCCGTGACCGCGCGCTCGACGGTGGGCCGCTCGGTGACAAAGTGTGTGGCCGGGTACACCGCCGCGCGAGCGAGCTCGGTGATCGTGTCCCCGGTGAGCGGGTCGATCTTGGTGATGCGCTCCACGGTGTCGCCCCAGAATTCGATGCGCACCGCCTGCTCGTCGTACGCGGGGAACACTTCGACCGTGTCCCCCCGCACACGGAACGCGCCGCGCTCGAAGGCCGCGTCGTTACGCTGGTATTGCACCCCCACCAGCTCCTCCAGCAGCGCGTCGCGGCCACGCTCGTCGCCGACGGCCGCCGTCACCAGCCGCTGGCGGTACACCTCCGGGTCGCCCAGGCCGTAGATCGCCGAAACGCTCGCGACGATGACCACGTCCTCGCGCTCCATCAGACTGGACGTGGCCCGCAGCCGCAACCGGTCGATGTCGTCGTTGATCGAGGAGTCCTTCGCGATGTAGGTGTCGGTCTGGGGAACGTAGGCCTCGGGCTGGTAGTAGTCGTAGTAGGAGATGAAGAATTCCACCGCGCTCTTGGGAAAGAACGCCTTGAGCTCCCCGTACAACTGCGCGGCGAGCGTCTTATTGTGCGACAGGACGAGGGTGGGACGGCCGAACCCGGCGATCACGTGGGCCATGGTCATCGTCTTGCCGGAGCCCGTGACGCCGAGCAGTGTCTGGTAGCGATCGTGGCGCGCGAGGCCCGCCGCCAGCTCCTGGATGGCGCGCGGCTGATCCCCCGCCGGCGCGAACGGGGACACGAGGTCGAACGGCATCAACGAAACTTAACCGGTGACCGGCTGGGTCTGGGGGCCCGACTCGCGGCGGGAGACCTCCATCACGCCCTTCACGCGCCGCATGGCGCGGATGACCTTGTTCAGGTGGGTCTGGTTCTCGACCTCCACCAGCACGGAGCCGAACACGGCCCCGTCCCGGGTGATGAGCTCGGCCGAGCGGATGTTGGTGCCCGTCTCGTTGATCGCCGTGCAGATGTCGGCGTACAGCCCGCGCCGGTCCTCGCCGCCGACGGCCAGTCGGACAATGAACGTCTCGCCGTCGGACTCCTGCCAGTCGATGTCGACGCGCCGCTCCGCTTCGGTCGAGAGGACGAGCAGGTTGGGGCAGTCGGAGCGGTGGATCGAGATGCCGCGGCCCTGGGTGACGTATCCCACCACCGGGTCCCCGGGCACCGGCTGGCAGCACTGGGCGTAGCGCACCATCAGCCCGTCCACACCTTGGATCTTGATTCCCCGGCCGAGCCGCAGCCGCTCGATCACCCGCCCGAAGGCCGTGGGTTTGGGGGCCTGCAGCTCGTCGGCGGGGAGATCGGGGTACAGCGCCCGCATGACGGTCCCGAGCGCAACGTCGCCCCGCCCGAGCGCCGCCTGGAGCTGCTCCGCGGTCCCGATCGAGAGCGCGACGGCGGCGGCCTGCAGCCGCTCCTCGTCCGGAGGCCCCACGCGCCGCCGCCGCACTTCGCGCGCCAGGATCTCCCGGCCCAGGTCGAGGCTTTTTTCGTGTTCCTCCTGGCGAACCCACTGGCGGATCTTGTGGCGGGCCCGCGCCGTCTGCACGTGGGCGAGCCAGTCGCGCGACGGCTTGGCTTGCGCGCTGGTCATGATTTCCACGGTGTCGCCGTTTTTCAGGGGGCGGTGCAGCGGCGCGATGCGCCCGTTGATGCGCGCGCCCTGGCAATGCTGGCCGACTTCCGTGTGAACGGCGAATGCCAGATCGATCGGCGTCGCGCCTTTGGGCAGGCGCTTCACGTCTCCCCGAGGCGTGAAGACGAAGATCTCGTCCTGGTAGAGGTCGACCTTCAGGAACTCCAGGAACTCCTCGGGCGTGTGCGCGTCCTGCTGGAGCTCGAGCAGCTGCCGGAACCAGGCGAGGTGGCGATCCAGCTCGTCGGGGCTTTTCCCCCCCTCTTTGAACAGCCAATGCGCCGCGATGCCGTACTCCGCGGTGTAATGCATCTCGCGGGTGCGGATCTGAATCTCATACAGCTGGCCGGTCGGTCCGAAGACCGTGGTATGCAGCGACTGATAGCCGTTCGACTTGGGACTCGCGATGTAGTCCTTGATGCGCTCCTGCAGCGGCGTCCATGTGTGGTGAATCACGCCGAGCACGTGGTAGCACTCGGGGATGTTGTTCACGAGCACGCGTACGGCGAGCAGATCGTAGATCTCCTCGAACGGCCGGTCCCGCTTCCGCATCTTCTTGTAGATCGACCAGAGATTCTTCGGCCGGCCGGTGATCTCCGCTTCCGTGAGCCCGGCGCTCCGCAGCTCGTCGGCGAGCGGCTCACGCAGCCGTTCGATGGTGCGCTCGCGCTCGACTTTCTTGGCGCGCACCTTCCGAGACAGCGCGCGGTAGTCTTCGGGCTCGAGGAACTTGAACGCCAGGTCCTCGAGCTCCGCCTTCATACCGGCCATCCCGAAGCGGTGGGCGAGCGGCGCGTAGATCTCGCGGGTCTCGAGCGCGATCCGGTGGCGCTTCTCCAGATCCAGATGCTCGAGGGTCCGCATGTTGTGGAGCCGGTCGGCGAGCTTGATGATGATGACCCGGGCATCCTTCGCGACCGAGAGCAGGAGCTTGCGGTAGTTCTCGGCTTGCTCCTCCGCCGTCGAACGGAACGTGAGCGTCGAGAGCTTGGTGAGTCCGTCGACCAGCTCCGCGACCTCGGGGCCGAAGGTGCGCCGGATGTCGTCGACCGAGACGTCCGAGTCCTCGACCACATCGTGCAGCAGGGCGGCCGCGATGGTGACGGAGTCCATCTGTTGCTCGGCCAGAATCGTCGCGACGGCGACCGAGTGCGAGACGTAGTCGTCGCCCGACTGGCGCTTCTGGCCGCGGTGCGCCTGGGCGCTCGCGCGGTAGGCGCGCGCCAGGAGATCGAGGTCGAGCCGGTCGCCCTGGGACGCCACGGCCCGGGCGAGCTCGGGGGCAAGGATCGGGGCGGTGCTGGTCACCCGTGGAGGATGGCGAGAGGCGACGGCCGCGTCAACGCGGGTGCCAGAAAGCCAGGCGCGACGGGATCGGGCTCGAGCCGAGGCGCGCGAGCCTACAGCAGCCCCGCCTCCGCGAAGCTCACGTACCGATCGCCTCCGACGATCACGTGGTCATACACCGGGACATCGAGCAGCCGGCCCGCGTCCACGAGCTGCCGCGTCACCGCCCGGTCGTCCGCCGAGGGCGTGGGGTCGCCGCTCGGGTGGTTATGCACGACGATGATGCCCGCCGCCGCCTCGGCGATCGCCGCCCGGAACACTTCCCGCGGGTGCACGAGCGAGCTGTTCAGGATGCCCCGCGTGATGAGCAGGTCCCCCAACACCTGGCTCTGACTGCCGAGGGCCAGCACATGGAATTCCTCCACGGCGAGATCCCGCAGTCGGGTGGCGTAGACGCGCTGGACGTCGGCGGGACCGCGGATCCGGTCGGGCGGCGGCTCCTGCTCCGCGCTCACGCGTCGGCCCAGCTCCAGCGCCGCCACGACCCGAGCCGCTTTGCTCCGGCCCACGCCTGGCACCAAGGCCAGCTCGGCGGAGGGACGGCCGGCGAGCCGCCGTAACGAGCCGTCCACCCGCGCGAGCACCGCGCCCGCCACGGCGAGCGCATCCCGACCGGCGCACCCCGTTCCCAGCAGAATGGCCAGGAGCTCCTGTCCCGTCAACGCGGCTGGGCCCACGCTCCAGAGGCGCTCGCGCGGCCGGTCCTGCTCGGCATGCTCGGAAAGGCGCAGCGGCATGGCGGCAACCTAGGCGGGGCCGATGGAATAGCCGTATCGGAAAAAAACGGAAGGGCGCAGCCTGCCGCGCCCCCCGATTCCGTCAGCCGTCCCGCCCTCCGGTCAAGTCATCGCCCCGCGCCGTGACACTTCTTGAATTTCTTGCCGCTGCCGCAGGGGCACGGATCGTTGCGGCCGACGCCCGCGTAGGCATTCGCGGCCGCAGCCGGCGGGGGGGGGAGGCCGCCGGCGGTCGCGGATGCCACCGCCGTCCCGCCGCTGACGAGGCCATCGGCGGCGGGTTTGGTCGCCACCATCGGCGTCGAACGCCGGGCGGGGAGCCCGCCCGCGGGGCCGGTGGTGCGCCCGGGCGCCCGCGGCGGCCCGATCTCGATCTGCAGTTTGAGCCAGCGCTCGGTCAGCGTGAAGTAGACGTCCTTCATGAGGCCCACGAACATCTCATAGGCTTCCGACTTGTACTCGACCAGCGGGTCTTTCTGGCCCCACTGCCGGTAGATGATGGCCGCGCGCAGCTGATCGAGATCGTACAAGTGATCCTTCCACTTCTCGTCGATCACGGTCAGCACGATGTGCGACAGCGCCTGTCCACCCAGATTGACGGCTCCGACCTTGCCTTCGACCTCCTTGAAGTAGTCGAGCTTGGCCTGGAAGGCCTCGCGCCCGGCCTGCCGCGCGGCGCTCACGAGATCGTCGCGACTCCGGATCTTCGCGGGGTCGGTCAGCCCGGGGATGGTGATCAAGAACTTGAGCAGGAACTCGGTCTCCATCAGGGCGCGATCCCACTGGTAGGCATCCTTCGCGTCGCCGATCAGTTCGTCGGCGAGCGCTTCGACCGCCTGCTCGACCATGCGCAGGGCCTCGGCCCTGAGCTCCTCCCCACCCTCGAGCGCGAACAGGCGCAGCGAGTAGATGACTTCGCGCTGTTGGTTCATCACGTCGTCGTATTCGAGCAACTTTTTCCGCGCCTGGAAGTTCTGCAATTCGACGCGCTTCTGCGCCTGCCCGATCGCGCCCGTCACCCACGGATGAGTGATCACCTCGTTCTCTTCCGCGCCGGTGCGGTCCATCCAGCGGGCAATGCGGTCCGACCCAAACAGGCGCATCAGGTCGTCTTCGAGCGACAGGAAGAACACGGTTTGGCCCGGATCGCCCTGGCGGCCGGAGCGGCCGCGCAGCTGTCGGTCGATGCGCCGGGCTTCGTGCCGCTCGGTGCCGACGATCACGAGACCGCAGGGTGGATCGTCGTTGCAGGCCAGCCGCTTGATCTCCTCCGCGGCGAGGTCGGGCCGCTCGATCTGTTGGCCGAACGGGGCCTGGTGCGCAGTGATCCCGCAGACCTGACACTTCTTCACCCCGGGGCCGAGTTTGATGTCGGTGCCGCGGCCGGCCATGTTGGTCGCGATGGTGATGGCACCCGGCTGGCCCGCCTGGGCCACGATCTCCGCTTCGCGCTGGTGGTACTTGGCGTTCAGCACCTCGTGGCGGAAGCCGCGCCGCTTGAGCATGCGTGAGAGCGTCTCCGAGACGTCCACGTTGACGGTACCCACGAGCACGGGCAGGCCGCGCCCGTGCTGCCGTTCCACCTCGTCGAGGATCGCGTTGTATTTCTCGCGTCGCGTCTTGTAGATGAGGTCGTGCTTGTCGATGCGTCGCACCGGCCGGTTGGTCGGAATGACGACGACCTCGAGACCGTAGATCTGGAAGAACTCCGTCTCTTCCGTCTCCGCGGTGCCCGTCATCCCGGCGAGCTTGTCGTACATCCGGAAGTAGTTCTGGATGGTGATGGTCGCGAGGGTCTGGGTCTCCTCCTGCACCGCGACGCCTTCCTTCGCCTCCACGGCCTGGTGCAGGCCTTCCGACCAGCGTCGCCCATGCATCAGTCGCCCGGTGAACTCGTCGACGATCAGGACCTTCCCATCCTGGACGACGTAGTCCACGTCTTTCTCGTACAGCGCGTGCGCCTGCAACAGTTTGTGGATGATGTGCAGGGTCTCGCTTTTCAGGGCGTATTCGGCCTCGACCTGGCGGCGGCGCTCGATCTTTTCCTTGGGAGACAGGGTCTCGTCGCGCTCGATGTCGTGCACCGCGTGCGAGATATCCGGGACCACGAACAGGTTCGGATCCTGCGGCGACATCGTTTCCACGCCCTGCTCCGTGAGGTGCACGGAATGGCCACGCTCGTCCAGCACGAAGTACAGCTGGTCCTCGAGGTGCCGCATTTTCTGCTCACGCGCGGGGAGCTTGCGGTCCGCGAGCGCGTCGAGCTCCACGCGCTGGACCAGCGTCTTCACTCCCGGCTCCTGCAGCAGCTTCAGGAGCTTCTTGTTCTTGGGCGTCCCGAGCTGCGCCTGGTACAGCAGCACCGCGCCGTCGTAGGCGGTCTTCTCGTCGGCGACCAGGGGCTCGGCCTTGGCAATGAGGTCGTTCACCACGGCGGTCTGCTTGCGCACGAGCTGCACGACCTGGGTGTTGAACTGGGCGTACTTTTCGTCCGACTCGCTGCCGACCGGGCCGGAGATGATCAGCGGCGTGCGGGCCTCGTCGATCAGGATCGAGTCCACCTCGTCGATGATCGCGAACGCGTGGCCTCGCTGCACGCGCTGGTCCAGCGTGAAGACCATGTTGTCGCGCAGGTAGTCGAAGCCGAACTCGTTGTTCGTGCCGTAGGTGATGTCGCAGAGATAGGCCGCCCGGCGCTCGGGGCTCGACGGCTCGGTGTCGTCGATACAGCCGACCGTGAGGCCGAGCCACGTAAACAGATGACCCATCCACTGGGAGTCGCGGCGGGCGAGGTAGTTGTTGACGGTGACGAGATGGGCACCGCGGCCCGCGAGCGCGTTCAGATACAGCGGCAGCGTCGCCACGAGCGTCTTCCCCTCGCCCGTCGCCATCTCGGCGATCTTCCCCTGATGCAGCACGACGCCCCCGATGAGCTGTACGTCGTATGGCACCATGTCCCATGTGAGCGCGTGGCCCGTCACCACGACGTCGCTCCCCACCAGCCGGCGGCACGCCTCGCGCACCGTCGCGAACGCCTCGGGCCGTACGTCGTTCAGCACCGCCTGCAAGGCCGTCACGTAGGCCGCCTCCGCCCGGGAGAGCTGCTCGCTGAGCGCTCGGCGCTCCTCGGCGTCGGGGCAGTCGTGCTTCGCCCGCTTCAGGCGCTCCACCTCCAGCGCCAGCGGGCCCGTGCGCTCCGCGATGAGGCCGCGCAGCTTGGGCGTCTGGCTCTGCAGCTCCGCTTGGGACAGGTCTTTGAGCCGCGCCTCGTGACGGTGAATCGCGTCCACGATGGGGCGGATCCGCTTCTGCTCCCGCTGAAACCGGGTCCCCACGATCTTGGTGATCCAACTCTTGAGCATCAACCCTCTATTCGCGATACAGCCCCCGCGCGGCGATGTAGTCGCGCACCGCGTCGGGCACCAGATAGCGGATGGACCGGCCCTGCCGTACCCGCTCCCGGATCATCGTGGCCGACACGTCCACGGCCGGCACCTCGACGACCCGGCGAATGGCGGGGTGTCGCGTGAGCGTCGCTCCCGGTCGGGCGAAGACCACCACGTCGACGAGCGCGGACAACGCCTCGACCTCGTACCACGCCTCGAGCTCGCGCGCGGCATCCGCCCCCAGCAGTAACGCGAACCGGTTCCCCGGCTCCCGAGCGGCGAGCGCGCGCAGGGTGCGAACCGTGTACGACGGCGCCGGCAGGGTGAGCTCGATCCGCTCGACGCCGAGCCGCGGATTTCCCGCGACCGCGAGGTCGAGCATCTCGGCCCGCTGCTCGGGGCTTGCCCCGTGCGCCGCTCGCTTGAAGGGCTGCTCGCGCGCCGGAAGGAACCGCACCGTCGCCCCCAGGGCCTCCCCCGCCGCGTCCGCGGCGACCAGGTGCCCGACGTGCACGGGATCGAACGAGCCGCCGAACAGGGCCTCCACGGGAGGTCAGGACGGCGTGGCGCTGCTCGAGTCGGCCGGGCAGGACCTGTCGAGCCCTGCGGTCTGCGGGAAGAAGCGCCGCAGGTGCGCGCACGTTTCCTTCAGCTCGTCCGCGTAGCCGATGACGCGGTAGCTGTCCACCAGGCGCATCAGCGCGTCCGGGACGCGCGCCGTCCCTGGATACGTCGCGATCACGTCCTTGAAGTAGATGATGCCGGAGTCGTAGGCGCGTCGCCGGAAGTAGAACATCCCGTTCTTGTAGTCCTTCTGAGAGAACCACTCCCGCAGCTGCTGCACGTGCGCCTGCGCCCGGGCCGCCGCCTCGGTCCCAGGATAGCGCCCGGCGAGCTCCTGATAGATCGCCAGCGCGGTTTGGCCGTAGGACGGATCGAGCTCCGGGTCCCGCCACAGCCGCAGGTTCGCGTCGCCCGCGCGCAGCAGCGCCACGGGCGCGAACTCGCTCGCCGGGTACTGGTCGGCGACCTGGCGGAAGTCATGGGCCGCCTGCACGCGGTCACCCGTCTGGAACAGGCACTCGGCCAGGTGATACTGCACCTCGACCATCTCGGGGTGAGTCGCAGTGAGCTGGTACGTGAGACGGCGGAACGAGAGCAGCGCCTTGCCGAAGTCGCCGCGCCGGAACTGCGCGCGCGCGCGCGCCAGCTCGACCACGGGATCCGGTGCGGGAGCCACGCGCGCGCCATGGTGGCAAGCGGCGACGGCAAACCCCGCGATCAGCAGCACGCGACGCATCGTCCTCACGGTTGTTGTGGCGGCGACGGCGCTTCCGCCTTGCCCAGCGCGTTGATCTTCTCCTGGGCGCGCTGCATGATCGTGTCGCCGGGCGCGCCTCCGACCAGTGCCTGCTGGTAATTCTCCAGCGCCGCGACCACGTCACCCTGCGCGAGCTTCACGTCGCCGAGGCCGAGAAACGCGCCCCGGACCACGTCCGCCGGGGCCCCGGGCGCGGTGGCGCGCCGGAACCAATCCTCTGCCTCGGTGGGCTTGCCACTGTCGAGCAGCCGCTGGCCCTGGACCAGCGAGCACAGCCCCAAGCCCTCGCGGGCGCCGTCCGCGACCGCAGGCTCGCGTTGCCGTCGGATGACGCCCTCGAACACCGGCACCGCGGTCACGCAGTCGCGCGCCCGCACGGCGGCCATGCCGTAGACGAACAGGAGCGAGTCCGCCATGCGCGCGTCCCCGGCGGCCGCCGCAGCCCCCGGCAGCAGCGCCATCGCTCCCGCGGTGTCGCCGCGATCAGCCGCGTCCAGCGCGGCGAGCCGGGCGTAGCGGCCGAGCGGCCGGCCCGGAGCCACCGCCCGGAGCCCCGCGAGCCCCTTCGCGGCATCGCTCCGCTGGTTCGCCGCCAACGCGGCGCGAGCCGCCCGCTCGAGCCCGTCCGCGGCTTCGGCGGCGCGGGAGCGGTCATCCTCCCCGAGCGCCACGTAGGCGTCCACCGCCGTCGCGTAGTCGCCGACATGCAACGCCGCAGCGCCCGCCTTGGCGTTGAGATCAGCACTGCCGGCGTGCACCTTCAGGCCGAGCTGGTACTCGGCGAGCGCATCGCGGTAGGCGCCCGCCGCGTAGGCGCGGTCGCCCAACTCCTCATGGTCGGCAGCGCTCGGCTGGCACGCGAGCCCCAGCACGACGCCCACGAGCAGCACGGGTCTCACGACTTTTTCTTCCGGCCTCCGCCCCCGCCCCCGCCCCGCCGCCCGGATCCCGGCGGGGTGGGCGGAGCGTCCGCCACGGACGATGCCGCGGCGGACCCGACCGCTGATGCGCTCTGGTCGTTGCGAGCCAGCATGGCGAGATACGCCTCCACCCGTGGGTCCTCCGGCCGGCGTTCGCGGCACTCCTCCCATACGGCCTTCGCCGCCAACCCGTCCCCGGCCAGATAACAGGCGAGGCCGAGCATGGCCGCGGCGTCGAGATACGTCGGACGCGCCCGGACAATGATATCGAAGTGCTCGCGCGCGTCGAGTGCGCGTCCCGCCTCGAGCAGCATGCGCCCCAGCTTATACCGCAAGTCGTGAAACGCGGGTCCGAGGGCGAGTGCCGCGTGGTACTGGTCGATCGCATGCGCCAGGCCGCCCACCTCGAGGTAGGCGTTGCCTAAAGCGGCGTGCTGGTTGGCCAGCTTGGCCGCCACGTGCGCCGGGAACCCCTGGCGCGCCTCGCCCCCGACCTGCGCGGCCCGACGGAACGCCACATCCGCCTCCGCTTCCCGGCCCAACTCGTTCAAGACGATGGCGCGGTGCACCAGCGCCTCGACGTACTGGGGGTTCAGGACGAGCGCGCGGTCGAGTTGGGCCAATGCTGGCTCGGACTGGCCCGCGAGCGAGTATGACAGGCCGAGCAGGTGGTGGGCGTCGGCGAACGCGCGGCCGCTCGCCACGACCTCCTCGAGCAGGTGGATCGCCCCGTAGTAGTCCTGCAGCTGAAACCGCTCCTGGGCCTGCTCGACGAGATGCTCAGGACTGACGTCCATGGGTCGCCTCGTACCAGCGGACGAACTGCCGAATGCCCTCCTCGATCCCGACGGTGGGCCGGTACCCGAGCTCGCGCTCGGCGCGGCGCAGGTCGGCCGCCGTGAGCCGCACGTCTCCCGGTTGGTCGGTGTCGCGCTCGATGCGTACCTCGCGCTTGAGAGTTCGCCCGATCAGGTCGATCAACCGGTCGAGCCGTACCCGCGCCCCGCCGCCGATGTTGATCGGCTCGGCTACCCCGGCCTCGCGCGGTCGGGCGGTCCAGTCCACGGCAGCGAGGACCCCGCCGACGCAGTCCGTAATATAGGTATAGTCGCGCTCACTCGACCCGTCGCCGTGCATCCGGACCGGCCGCCCCTCCGCGATCAGGCGCGTGAAGCGA
This sequence comes from Gemmatimonadales bacterium, assembly GCA_035317625.1. Taxonomy (GTDB): domain Bacteria; phylum Gemmatimonadota; class Gemmatimonadetes; order Gemmatimonadales; family GWC2-71-9; genus AG41. Next base: position 11,398 of record DATHGL010000432.1, read on the forward strand.
TGGATGGCGAGGTCGGGTCGCTGGCGCGGCCCGTATACCGTGAAGAAGCGCAGACACGCGATCTGCAGGCCGTACAGGTGCGCGAAGGCCTGGGCCATCAGCTCCCCGGCACGCTTACTGGCGGCGTAGGGCGAGATCGGCCAAGCGGCTGCCGTGTCCTCGGCGAACGGCGCCGGGGTCGCGTCGCCGTACACCGACGAAGACGAACCGAACACGATCCGTCGGATGCCGGCCCGCCGCGCGGCCTCGAGCACGCGCACCGTGCCGGTGACGTTGGTCTCGCTGTAGGCGGCGGGGTCTTCGAGCGACGGACGCACTCCGGGACGCGCCCCCAGGTGCAACACCACCGACACGCCGTCGAGCGGCAACGCGTGCCGCACGATGTCGGCCTCGACGAAGCGGAACCCCGCCGTCCGCCGCGCCTCCTCCAGGTTCCGTTCTTTGACGGCGCGAGCGTAGAACGCATCGAAGTTGTCGACGCCCACCACCTCGTCGCCCCGGGCCAGGAGCGCCTCACACACGTGCGAGCCGATGAATCCCGCGGCGCCCGTCACGAGGACGCGGGCGGTCACGCCACGAGCCGGCGGAAATACTCGATGGTGCGGCGCAACCCGTCTTCGAGCGAGATCTTCGGCTCCCAGCCGAGTGTCTCGCGGGCACGCTGAATGTCGGGTTGGCGGACCTTGGGGTCGTCGGTGGGCAGCGGTTGCTCCACGATGCGGCTGCGGCTACCGGTGAGGCGCAGCACCAGCTCGGCCAGCTGGCGGACGGTGAATTCGTTGGGATTTCCGATGTTCGTCGGGTCGGGACCGCCGCGCTCGAACAGCCGGACGATGCCCTCGACGAGGTCGTCCACGTAGCAGAACGAGCG
>DATHGL010000433.1:0-9619 GCA_035317625.1 Gemmatimonadales bacterium
CGACCGCTGGGTCGTGGGCCACACGACCGCACTCCTGGGGCAGTGGCAGCAGGACCACCCGGAGTGCGAGCTGCCCCTGTGCTCGATCAACCTCAGCGTTTCCTCCCTGGACGATGCGGACCTGGTCGCCGCCGTGCGAGCGTCGTTGGCGCAGCACCAGCTTCCGCCGGACGCCCTGTGTTTCGAGATCGCCGAAGCCGCCACCCTCGGGAACTTCGCCCAGCTGGTACGCCTCATCGCCGAGATCCGGGCGACGGGCTGCGGCGTCGGGCTGGACAACTTCGGCAACAGCCTGGCCTCGTTCGCCCACCTCAAGGCGCTGTCGCTCGATTTCGTCAAGATCGGCGGGCACTACGTCCGGGGCGTCGCCGACGACCCCGTGTACGGCACGCTCGTGAGCACCGTCAACGAGATCGGCCGCATCATGGGCATCGCCACGATCGCCGAGGAGGTGGAAAGCGAAGCCATTCTGGAAAAGCTGCGCGGCCTCGGGGTGGGGTACGCGCAGGGGTATGCCGTGGCCTCGCCGGCGCCGCTCGAGGACGCGGCGGGAGACGTGGCCCTCCCCTGTGTTCGCCGATCGGCGTGACGCGACGGTTGCTGTCCGTTCGAGCCGCGCCGACCCACCTGTGATGAACCTCAACATGACAAGCGACCGAGCGGCGCGAGCCGCGCCGCCACCCGGCGGTCGCGTCGCCGCGGGCCTGCGCGGATTCGGGCCGCTCGGCATCCTCGCGATCCTGGTCATCCTCCTCGCCGGCAACTATCCCGTTGCGCCGCTCGGCGCCGTTCTGGTGCTCGTGTGGGTCCGGTGGTCGCGCACGCCGTGGCGCGAGATCGGCTATGTCCGGCCTAGGAGCTGGAGCCACGACCTGGTCGTCGGTATCGCGTTGGGCATCGCGCTCAAATTCCTGATGAAGGCGATCGTGATGCCGCTGCTCGGTGCCGACCCGATCAATCAGCCGTTCCATTACCTGGCCGGAAACCGGGCGGCGCTCCCAGGAGCCGTGTACGCCATGATTGTCGGCGCGGGCTTCGGAGAGGAGACTGTCTTCCGAGGCTACCTGTTCGAACGCCTCGGCAAGCTGCTCGGCCCCGGCGCTGCGGCTAGGCCCCTCATTGTCGTCTTCACCTCCGCCGTGTTTGGAGTGGGCCACTACTCGCTCCAGGGGCTCGCCGGCGTCGAACAGGCCTCGATCACCGGGCTCGTATTCGGAACCATCGTGGCGATCACCGGCCGGATCTGGATACCGATGTTTGCACATGCGGCGTTCGACCTGACCGCGCTCGGGATCATTTACTGGAATCTCGAATTCGGCGTGGCCCACCTCCTCTTCAAATAGGCCGTCAGCCCGTGACGCTCTTCGAGCCCTCGTCCCAAGGCACCAGCTCGTCCGAGGGATCGGTTGGTCTGAAAGAAATGGCCTCATGGCGAAAGTGAAAATCGGGATCATCGGCTCACGCTTTCAGGCGCACTGCATCGCGGGGGCCGTGGAAGCCATCCCAGAGGAGGGCGAGGTCGTCGCCGTGGCCTCGCCGACCACGACACACGCGGCCGACTTCGCGACGCGGCACGGCATCCCCCGCTCGTATACCGACTACCGCGACCTGCTACGCGATCCCGACGTCGAGATGATCTCGATCACGGCGCCCAATCGGCTGCACGCGCAGATGACGATCGACGCCGCCAAGGCCGGCAAGCACGTGGTGTGCGAGAAACCGTTGTGCCTGACGATCGAAGAAGCCGACGAGATGATCGACGCGTGCCGGAAGGCGGGCGTGCTCCTCCTTTACGCCGAAGAGCTGTTCTTCGCGCCAAAATACGTGAAAGCGAAACAGCTGGCGGACGAAGGTGCATTCGGTCGCGTGCATTTGGTGAAGCAGGGTGAGAAGCACTCGGGTCCACACGCGGAGTGGTTCTGGGACGTGGAGCAGTCGGGCGGCGGCGCGGTCATGGACCTGGGGTGTCATGGGATCGCATTCTGCTGGTGGTTCCTCGGCAAACCGAAGATCAAGAGCGTCTATTCTCAAATGGCGACGCAGGTGCACCACGCGCGCACGCAGGGCGACGACGAAGCGGTCACGATCATGGAATTCGAGAACGGCGCCGTCGGGCTGGTCGAAAGCAGCTGGAACCGGCTCGGCGGGATGGACGACTGCATCGAGGTGTTCGGCGACAAGGGGCAGACTTACGCCGACCTGCTGATGGGCAACGCGCTCCCGACGTACTCCGAGGCGGGGTTCGGCTACGCGGTGGAAAAGGCGGCGACGACCAGAGGGTGGACGTATCCCGTGTTCGAGGAGCACTGGAACTACGGCTTCCCCCAAGAGATGCGGCACTTCGCGCGCTGCGTGCGCGGCACGGAGACGCCGATCTCCGACGGCGAAACCGGACGCGTGGTGCTAGAAGTCCTCTATGCCGCGTACGCGTCGGCCGGACTGGGCCGAAAGGTCATGCTGCCGTTCCGCCCCAAGGGCATCGCGAAGCCGATCGACCTGTGGAAGACGCCGGAACGCGCCAAGGCAGCGCTCTAAATGGACATCCTTACGATCAGCTCCTGACAGTCTTCGACGCCTCGTCCCAAGACACGGCGCTCTTCCGAAAGTACGACTCATTCGCCATGTGGCAGGCCAGCGCCGCGTGGTGACCGAACACGGCATCTTCGACCACAGGTTTGCGGGTGCGCACGGCCTCGAAGAACGTCCACAGGTGCGGCCGCACGTCGTCGAAGTCGGGCCCGGTGAATGAGATCGTCTCGGTCAGCGGCTCCTGGCCCAGCTTGGGATCGTTCTCTTGGTGCCATTTCTGGACGTACGCTTCCCGCATTGCCCGCGGGAAGCTGCCGGAATAGTAGCTGGGGTACGTATCTTTGCCGACTTGCGGCGCGAAGGTCAGGCTGGATCCGGTTACCTCCAGAACGCCCTTCGATCCCTGGATGCGGTAGGCCTCCGGCATCTCCGTCCCCAGGTTCAGGCGCATGTACACCGGCAGCTCGCCATAGTAATAGAGCACGGCGTGCACGTCGGGCATGTTGCGACCGTCCTTCCAGCGCCGGATGCCGCCAACCGCCGACGCCTGCTTGGGCGGCTCATTGAGCCCCACCATGAACATCATGCCGCTGATCAAGTGGACCAACAGGTCGCCAGCGACTCCGGTGCCGTATTCCTTCCAGCAGCGCCAGCGCGCGAAGATGTTGGGATCGAACGCGCGTTTGGGGACCGCGCCCTGCCAGGTGTCCCAGTCCAGCGTCCGAGGCGACAGGTCGGGCGGTGGCGGATACTGCCACGCCCCGTTGGGATCGTTTCGCCCCAACCATCCTTCGACGAGCATCAAGTCGCCCAGCGTCCCCTGCGAGATCAGTTCTCTGGCCTTGGCGCAGATCTGGGAACTGACGCGCTGCGAGCCGATCTGCACGATACGTCCGGTCTTCTTCGCCGCGTCGACCATGGCTACACCGTCGGCCGGGCTGTGCGACATCGGCTTCTCGCAGTAGATGTCCTTGCCCGCGCTCACCGCGTCCACCACTACCTGCTTGTGCCAGTGATCGGGAACCGCCGCCACGATGCAGTCGATGGTCTTGTCGTCCAGCAGTGTCTGATAGCGGCGGGTGACCGGCAGATCCGCCCGCACGATCTCCCGGGCCAACGTGTGTCGGCCGTCGTACAGGTCACTCGCGGCCGCGCATTCGACCCCCGGCAGTCCGATCGATTGGGCCAGCAACCCGGATCCCTGCATGCCGACGCCGATCATGCCGAAGCGGACCCGGTCACTGGCAGTAACGACCGCCGGAGCGGTTGTGAGATTGTGCGGGAGCGGCGCCATGGTCGTCGCGGCAAGCGATGCGCCGGCGGCAGCGGCACTCATGCCTAGGAATTCACGGCGCGAACAGTTGTTCCGTTTCACGGTGTCTCCCCATGTCACGTGAGTTGACCTGTCTTGCACAGGTGCAGCGTCGGCCTATTATGCTCCTGGACCGAGCGGCACGATAGGGTGGCGCCCGCAGCTGGAGCGCGGTCCGTGCATCAGTTTGAAACGAGTGCGAGCGGCGTCGCCCGGTCCGCGGCCGCGCCGCCTCCTTGCGCCCGCCGCCCCTGCGCCCGCAGCTTAAGCGCCGTGCGTCTGGCAGTCACCATGACCGCGATGGCGAGCACCCTGCTCGCGTGCAGCACCGCCACCCGGCAGGCGCCAGCGGCCGACGTGCGGCCTGCCTACACGGCGGCCGACGTGCACTTCGTGGCCGGGATGATTGGCCACCACGCCCAGGCCATCCAAATGGCCAGCTGGGCGCCGTCGCACGGAGCCAGCGGGTCCGTGCGGGTGCTGTGCGAACGTATCGTCGTGGCACAAAACGACGAAATTGCCTTCGCGCAGCGCTGGCTGCGCGAGCACAACGAGTTCGTGCCCCCCGCCGACCCGCGCGGCCACCTGATGCCCGGTATGGACCAGCCGATGCTCATGCCCGGCATGCTGACCCCCGAGCAGATGGCCCAGCTGGACGCCGCGCGCGGCGCCGAGTTCGACCGCCTGTTCCTCACGTTCATGATCCAGCACCACCAGGGCGCGATCACCATGGTCGAGCAACTGCTCCGCGCCCCGGGCGCGGCCCAGGACGGCCCGGTGTTCCGGTTCGCCGCCGACGTGAACGCCGACCAGACCACCGAAATTAGCCGGATGAACCGCATGCTCGATGCCCTCAAACGGAGCCCTCTGTGAAACCCGCATCGTTATCCTCGTCGCTCGCTATCGCAGCGCTGGCCCTCGCGGCGTGCGCCACGTCGAAGGTCAACATGTCCACCACGGCGCCCAGCCCCGATCCCCGGGTGGGGCTCCGCGCCGGCTGGATGAACGCGGCCGAGGCCGCCTGGAACGTCCGCCTCGTGTCGACCACGCCGCCTTCCCCCGACTTCATCAACCGGAGCACACCGGGTGACTTCCAGTTCATCAACTCCGACCTGTCGTTCACCGGACCCTACGTCTTTCAGGGCAACTTCTCCGGGGTCCAGGTCTGGGACATCTCCAATCCCCGGAGGCCGCGGTTGCACAAGACCTTCGTCTGCCCGGGATCGCAAAGCGACGTCTCCGTCTACCGCAAGCTGTTGTTCGTGTCCGGCGAGGCCCTGAACGGGCGTACCGATTGCGGCACGCAGGGCGTCACCGATACCGTGAGCCACGACCGGCTGCGCGGCATCCGCATCTTCGACATCACCGACATCGCGAATCCGCGCCACATCACCGACGTGCAGACCTGCCGGGGCTCGCACACGCACACCGTCGTGACGTCTCCGACCGACACCGCGAACGTCTACATCTATGTGTCGGGGTCGGCGCCGGTCCGGTCACCCAACGAGCTGGCGGGGTGCTCCGACGCGCCCCCGGACTCGAACCCGAACAGCGCACTGTTCCGGATCGAGGTCATCCAGGTGCCGCTGGCTCACCCGGAGCAGGCGCGGATCGTCAGTTCGCCCCGAATCTTCCAGGATCTCGCCGTGCCCGCCCGGCACGGTGAGGCCCCCGAGGACGCCGCCGCCTTCCGGCGGAGCGTCGACTCGGCGCGGACACACGGCGGGTTCGTCGCCACCGTCGGGGACGGGCAGGTCGTCATCCTGGGGCCCGGGTTCATCCGGGGGCAGCTCGATAGCCTCGTGAAGGCGCGCGGGGGAACCGGCGCCGCGACCGCCGCCGACACGGCGACGTTGCGCACCAACCTGCAGGAGATCGTGACCCGCCGCGTCGAGGCGAATCGCCGGCGGCAGGGCCCGCCCACCGGCCCGACCCAGTGCCACGACATCACCGTGTATCCGGCCATCGGTCTCGCCGGGGGCGCGTGCGGGGGATACGGTCTGTTGCTCGATATCCGCGACGTCGCCAATCCGAAGCGGATCGCCGCCGTCGCCGACTCGAACTTCTCGTTCTGGCATTCGGCGACGTTCAATAACGACGGCACCAAGATCCTGTTCACCGATGAGTGGGGCGGCGGCCTGCAGCCGCGCTGCCGCGTGACGGACAAGCCCGAGTGGGGCGCGGACGCGATCTTCAACCTCGCGGGCACCACGATGACGTTCAAGAGCTACTACAAGCTGCCGGCCCCGCAGACGCCCAACGAGAACTGCGTGGCCCACAACGGCACACTGATCCCGATCCCCGGGCGCGACATCATGGCCCAGGGCTGGTATCAGGGGGGCATCTCCGTATTCGACTGGAGCGATCCGGCGCACCCCAAGGAGATCGCCTTTTTCGACCGCGGCCCGATGGACTCGACCAAGCTCGTCGGCGCCGGATCGTGGTCGGCCTATTGGTACAACGGCTACATCGTGAGCTCCGAGATTTCGCGTGGGCTCGACATCTTCGAGCTCGAGCCCAGCGGGTTCCTGTCGCAAAACGAGATCGACGCCGCGAAGCTGGTGCATTTCGACTACCTGAACGCGCAGGATCAGCAGCAGCTGGTGTGGCCCGCGAGCTTCGTGGTCGCGCGCGCCTACCTGGACCAGCTGGCACGCTCGAACGGCTTGGCGCCGGACAAACTGGCGGCCGCGCGGAGCGCCCTCGCCCGCGCCGAACGGCTTTCGGGGCAGCAGCGCCGGGATGCGCTGCAGCCGCTGGCGACGCAGCTGAGCAATGATGCGCAGGGATCTGCCGACCAGCCGAAGCTGCGGACACTCGCGGCGGCGATTCTCGACCTCGCCAACACACGCTGAGAGTCGAGGCTCGGGGAGAGGCGCAAACTGACATGGCGATGCGATCGCAGCGATGGGTCCGCGGGTGCGCGCGGCGGATATGTCTCCTGTTGGCGCTCGGCTGCACGCCGCACGACGCACCGTCCAAGGCACCACGCGCCGACGCGTCCGTAGCGGCGCCCGACAGCTTCCTCGTCGCGCTCACGACCAACCGGGGCCGTGTCGCGATGGTCGTGCATCGCGCCTGGGCGCCGCGGGGCGCCGATCGATTCTACGAGCTCGTCCGGGCCGGCTTTTTCGACGGGGCGCGCTTCTTCCGGGTGGTCCGCGGGTTCGTCGCCCAGTTCGGACTGCCTGCCGACCCGCGGCTGGGCCAGGCGTGGTCGGCAAAACCGATCCCGGATGATCCGGTGCGGGGTTCCAATCGCCACGGCGCCGTCGCGTTCGCGAGCGCCGGACCGAACACCCGTTCCACGCAGCTGTTCATCAGTCTGGCCGACAACCCGCGGCTCGATACGTTCGGGGGCTACGGCTTTCCCCCCATCGGCGCGGTGGTGGAGGGGTTGGAGATCACCGACGCCCTGAACGGGCAGTACGGCGAAGCTCCCTCGCAGGACCTGATCCGACAGGAGGGCAACGCCTACCTGACGCGTGCGTTCCCGAAACTCGACTACATTCAAAGAGCGCAGGTGGAGCGCGAATGGCGCTGACCGACCCATTGCGTACGGCCGGCCGGCCCGCGCACCTTATCCGTTGCCCCTGAGCGACCTCCCGGCCGGGCCCCAGCCGGGAGACTCCCCAGACGAGGAGCCGTGAACATGGCCAAAGGCGAAGAGCGCAAACTGGCCGCGTTGGCGAAGAAGAACGCCGCCAAGGCGGCGAAGGCGAAGCCCAACCGTCGACGCCAGTACGACGACACGCTCCCTCCGGAGCAGGAGGAGGACGTGGACTTGCGCGACTTCTTTTCGGAGATGAAGAAGCGCGAGTTCTAGGCCGTACCCGGGCGCGCTCCAGCGCGCCCGGATTGACCCGCCCGGACCGCTTGGCTAAGTTGTTGCGCGATGCCGACCTACGAGTATAAGTGCCCAGCCGGGCACAGCTTCGAGAAGTTCTATCCGACCATGAAAAACAGTCGGCGCGTGAAGTGCCCCACCTGTGGCAAGCTGGCGGGGCGTCAAATCTCGGGCGGCGCCGGCTTGGTGTTCAAGGGCTCCGGCTTCTACATCACCGACTACAAGCGGGCGGGCGAGAAGCCGGAGCAGAAGGAGGAGGCGAAGCCCGCGCCCGAGTCGAAGCCCGGGACCGGGACGAAGCCCGGGCCGGAGTCGAAACCCGGGCCGGAGTCGAAACCCGGGACGGAGTCGAAGTCCGCCGACAGCGTCAAGAAGAAAAACACATCCGGCGACAAGTGACCCCGCACGAGCTGATTCGTGCGGCGCTGATCGATGCCGCGGCGCGGCTGGGCGTCGCTGTGTCCGCAGCAGCGGTCGAGCTGGAGCGGCCGCGCGATCCCGCGCACGGCGACGTGGCTACGAATCTTGCCCTGACGCTCGCCAAGTCCCTCAAGCAGAAGCCCCGGGCGGTCGCGGAGCGGCTCGTTGCGGGCCTCGAGCTGCCACAGGGTCTCGTGCGCAAGGTCGACGTTGCGGGACCGGGGTTCATCAACTTCCTGCTCGCCGAAGCCCAGCTCGCGAGCGTCCTCGAGACGGTGCTGGCCGACAGCGACCACTACGGCCGGAGTGACGCGGGGCAGGGCAGGCCCGTAAACGTCGAGTTCGTCTCCGCCAATCCTACCGGTCCGCTGCACGTGGGCCACGGCCGCCAGGCGGCGCTGGGCGACGCGATCGCGTCGCTGCTCCAGTGGACGGGCTGGCGTGTGACGCGCGAGTTCTACTACAACGACGGCGGCACCCAGATCCTGAATCTGGCGCTGAGCGTGCAGGCGCGGATCCAGGAATTGCGCGGCCGCTCAGCGGCGCTTCCGGCGGGCGGCTACCACGGCGAGTACATCCGGGACATCGCCGAGCGCTACCTGGCCGCCCACCCGAAGGATCCAGAGGGAACGGACCTCGACCAAGTCCGGCGGTTCGCGGTGCACGAGCTTCGGCAGGAGCAGGACGCCGACCTGCAGGCCTTCGGCGTCACGTTCGACGTCTATTTCCTCGAGTCGTCGCTGTACGCGACCAGCAAAGTCGACGAGACGATGCGGCGGCTGGTGGCCGCCGGGCACGCCTATGAGAAGGACGGCGCGCTCTGGCTCAAGACGACGGACTTCGGCGACGACAAGGACCGCGTGATGCGCAAGCGCGCGGAGAAGGGCGGCGAGTACACCTATTTTCTGCCCGACGTCGCCTATCATGTCGACAAATGGCAGCGCGGGTTCGCGCGGGCCATCAACGTCCAGGGCGCAGACCACCACAGCACGGTGACGCGCGTGCGCATCGGGCTCCAGGCGCTCGAAATGGGCATCCCGCCGGGCTACCCCGAGTACGTGCTGCACCAGATGGTCACGGTGATGAAAGGCGGCGCCGAGATGAAGATCTCCAAGCGCGCCGGGAGCTACATGACCGTGCGGGAGCTCGTCGACGAGGTGGGGCGCGACGCCGTGCGCTACTTCTTCCTCATGCGGAAGAGCGACTCGCAGCTGATCTTCAACGTGGATCTCGCTGCCTCGCAATCCGAGGAGAATCCGGTTTACTACATCCAGATGGCCCACGCGCGCATGTGTGGGATCTTCCGCGTCGGCCAGTCACCTGACGAAGGTGAGTGTCGTGGGCGTTGTCGGTTCCGATTATCCAATCGAGAAGCTCGACCCGCTCAAGAAGCGCGGCGTCGACTTCAGTGGACTGGAGCGCGCGGAGGGACAGTCGTTTCGCTGGCGTGGCCGCTATAGGCACGATCTCAATTCCGCGGAGACACTCGAGACCCACCTGGGTGTGTTCTC
>DATHGL010000434.1:0-9459 GCA_035317625.1 Gemmatimonadales bacterium
TGAGTAAGGCGCAGTTGAGCGGGGTCTGTCCACTGTTCAACCACGCGGCGTTCTCGTAGGCGCACGCGAGCGAGTCCGTCTGCGCGCTCTGGCGGATGGACGTGATCGTCGGATTCAAGTCCGACAGCTTCTGTGTGAACCCCGACCACCCGGCCGAAAGCGACACCGATGGGCCGTAGCTCGAGGAGGCGGCCTTCACGCCCCACCCGGCTGCCCGCTCGCGCTCGCGCAGTGCCTTGAGCGCGGGGTTCTGCTGCTCGGCCATCGTGAGCAGGTCGCCCAGCCGCCACGACGGGGTCTGCACGGTGAAGCTGTCGGTGAGCTGCACGGTGCCGAGGTCTACTGGAGCCGCGACGCCGATCTCCTGGAACAACCGCAGCTTCTCGACTTGCACCGCGGTGCGTGCCCGCAGCAGCACCACCTCCGCCTGACCGCGCGCCACCTGCGCCTGGCGCACATCGATCAGCGACGCACGGCCGACGTCGTAACGCGCCTGGGCGAGCTTCTGGAATTCCTCGTCGTGCTGCAGCTGCTGGCGGGCCACCTCGGCGTTGTCCCGCGCCTGCAGCACCGTCAGGTACTGCTGGGTCACGGCCGTCACCAGGTTCGTTTCGGCTCCCCGCACATCCGCGTCGGCCGCATTGAGCTGCGCCTTCTTGAGCCCCGGCTGGCTGAGGGTTTGCCCGTTCAGGGTCCAGTCGAGGAGGAAGCTGTAGCTCGAGGACAACGTTGAGACGGATTGCGAAAAGCTCGACGTCAGGAAGTTCTGCTCTCCGGGACCGGCGTAGGCCACACCGCCGGACGCCGTGACGCTCGGGAGCCAGAGGCTCGACCAGGCGTTCCGGACGCCCCACCCGGCCGGTGACCGATCGTGGATCGTCTGCCGGTAGGCCGGGTTATGCTGTCGGGCGAGCGAGATTGCGTCGGCGAGTGAGAGGGTCGCGGGGACGGGCTGCTGGCTGACGGCGAGTAACGGGCAGACGACGAGCCCGACGGACAACAACAGAGGCTTCATGGCGATCCTTGGACTAGTCGTGGGGTCGTGCCCTCATACGCGACGTGTCCTCGCAAGTTTCGGGACGCGACGAATCTAACTCCGTGCCAGGCTGAACGAGGCGTCAGGAAGCGGGTGCCCGCTCGGCCACGAGCCGGCGCGACGGGATTTCGACCTTTGCGAGCCGCCCGTCCCCGCCGAGCCAGAGGTGCACCAGGCGGTTCTGGCCCCCCGCAACGGTGATGTGCTGCAGTGACGCCGGGTCGCGGTTCAGGACCGTGGGCTGGACACCGAGGTCCTGCACCGTCAGCAGCTCCCGTCGCCCGGCTCGGGGAAAGACCGCCGTCACCTCCACCGCCTGGGAGCGCCCCTGCCAGGCGACGGGGAGATAGAGCGCGAAGACCGAGTCGTCGAGCACGGCGGCGGGCGGCGGCGCGGGGAACTCGCGGGCCCGCTCGGTGCGGCGTCCCAGCAGGCGTACGGAAAACCGCCCGCGCACCAGCTGTCCCAGGATGCGGAGTGGCTCGCGTGGGTCGGCGACGGTGTATTCCAGGCTGGCCGGGTTCGAATCGGGTCCCAGCTCGACGATCGGGTCGAGGACCACCACCGGCCGACTGCGGTCGTACCGGATCGTCGTCGCGAGCGTCCAACGGGTGGCCCCGCCGGCGCCGCGCGCGACCACGGCGGTCAGGCGGAACGCCTCGCGCGCGACTTCGATCGTGTCCTCGCGCACGACGAGCGTGCCCTCGTCCACCGGACCCTGCAGCGCGACCAGCGCGATGAGGAGCGCGCTCACGGAACGGGCGCCCCGAGCACCCGAGTCGCGATGCACTCGTAAATCATCTTGTACAGCCGCTCGCCCTTGTCCCGGGTGGCGATCGAAGGCCGGCCGAGCGAGCCGGGGGAGCGCTTGGGAAGCCCGAGTCGGCTCCGGAGGTAGCGGGTCCGCTGCCGCTCGGGGAGCAGGAAGTCCTGGGCCCTCTCCATGTGGACGAGCTCCGGCGCCAGGTAGAGGAGCAGGGACGTGTCGAGCTCGCTCCCATGCATCGGTCCGTCGGCGTCCTCGAGGAGACCCGAGAAGTCGAGGGCGAACACGTCTACGGTGAAGATCCGTGCCTGGCGGGTGCGCAGGGTGGACAGCGCCTCCTGATGTGGGTCGTGGCCGTGCGCGGTCAGGATGATGAAGGAGTCGACGCCGGCCTGCTCCCATGAGCCGAGGAGGTCGTTCATCCAGCGGTGCAAGGTCTTCCGGCGGACCGACGCGTTGCCGGGGAAGGGCCGCTTGGTGACGGTGTTCACGCCATATTCGATGGTCGGCGCACGCAGGATCTCGAGCCCGGCCGAGAGATCGTCGGCCAGACGCTCGACGATGATGGTGTCGCAACCGAGCGGGAGGTGGGGGCCGTGCTGCTCGCAGGTTCCCACCGGGACGAGGAGGCGGGCATCGCGCTCGAGAACGAAACGCACCTCGTCGGGGACGAGGGTCTTCAGGTGCAACGGCGCGCTCACGTCACGCTGGCCGGCTGTGTCGCTGCGGTCGCCGCCGCCGAGTGGCTGCGCGGCAACGTGGCGGTCTGGACGTGGATCGCGGGCGGGGCCGGGGCGGTGGCCGTCCTGCTGGTCGCGCTGCGGCGACCACGGGCGCTGGTGCCGGGGGCGGCCGCGCTGGCCTGCCTGACGCTCGGCGCGGTGCTCGTGGTGCGCGTGCTCGAGGTGCGTCGCATCGAGTGCTGTTGGCCCGACGTGCGCGCCGGCCGCCTCCCGCGCGATTCCACTGAGTTGAAGGAGGCGCTCGCGGCCGCCGTGGCGGAGGCGCGCCGGCTGGCGGAGCGCGGCATGACGGCGGCACTGCTCCCCGACGAGGCCGCCTTCGGGCGCCTGCGGGAAGCCGTACGAGCGGGCTCACGCACGCCAGGTGTGGAGCGGGGTGTGGTGATCCTCGGGCCCGACGGCGATCCCGTCGCCTGGGCGGGGCGCCACCGATTCGTGCCCGCACGGGACACCGTCGAGTTGCATGCCGTCATCACACCATTCTACGTGTCGCTCGAGGCCCGGCGCCAGACGCTGGCCGGCGGCAGCGCGGTGGGGTCCGTGTTACTCGACGCGGCGCCGGCGGCCCCGGACCGTGGACGCGCCGTCAGCGCGCGCTTCGAGGCCGCGCACGGCGCTGCGCTGCGCTTCTACGCGCCCGGCCTCGCCCCCCCGCACGACCCCGACGTCTTCGACTATTGCCCGGTCGATTGCGAGCACGGCGACACGCTGTTCAGCGTCCGGCCCGAGCCGCCCTCACAGGGCGACGCGAAGCTCGCTGCGCTGCGCGGCGCGGCGCAGGGCGGCGCGGCAACACTCGGGGTCGCGTTGGTCCTGCTCCTCGCGGCGGCGCCGGCAGGCCGGTGGCGCTGGGCCGTCGTGCTCGTTGCGGCGTGGTGCCTCGCGCGTGCACCGCTCGCCACCGCCCGCCCGGTCGCGGACCTGTTCTCGCCCGCCGCCTTCTATCGACCCGGGCTTGGCGTGTTCAGCGCGTCGGCGGCCGCGCTCACGCTGCTTGGTGTGGTGGGGCTCTGCGCCGCGAGCGCGTTATGGCGGCGGGGGTTGGAGCGGCGCTGGTGGCACCTCGCCGGCGCCGCCGGGCTCGTGCTCGCGGCCCCCTATCTCGTGCGCTACCTCGGTCGCGGCATTGCCCCCCCAGCGGGAGGCGTGGGATTCATCCTGTGGATGGCGTGGGAGGCGGCGCTCGCCACGGCCGCCATGGCGCTGGTGCTCGCGGCGGCGGCGTTGGTGCGCGGGGGGGAGGAGCCGCGGCGGGTCCCCTGGAGTTTGCCGGCGGCGTGTTTGTGGGCGGCCCTCGCGGCCCTGGCGGGGTTGTGGCTGTGGAGTCCGTACGGCGCGTGGCCCGAGTGGTACACCTTCGTCTGGTTGCCGGCGCTCGCCGGCGTGCTGGTGCCGGCCCCGCGTCGCTGGGCGGTGCTCGCGATTGCGACGGTCGCGGGAACGGCCGCGGCGCTGGTCACCTGGGGGGCCGCCGTCGAGGGCCGGCTGCGACTCGCCGAGCGGGACGCGCAGAGTCTGGGGCGGGCGGCCGACCCCGCCGCCGTGTCGCTGCTCCAGCGCCTGGGGAGCGCGCCTCCCGTCACGGCGCCCCGCACCGCCGCCGAGCTGTACGCCTGGTGGCTCGCGTCTCCGCTTGCCCAGGAGCACTACCCGGCGAGCCTGGCGGTGTGGACGCGGAGCGGGGAGGCCGAGGCGGAGATCCGCCTGGCGAGTCTCGATCTGCCGCCGTCGCTCGTCGCCGCCCTGGTCCGCTCGCCCGAGACGGCCCGCGGCGCGCGGGTCGAGCCATTCGACGGCGTTCCTGGCATGCACTATCTGCTCGTCCTGCCGCTCGCCACGGGCGACGTGCTCACGGTGGGCGTGGGCCCGCGCACCCGCCTCATCCCGGCGGCGCGGGTCGCCCGCTTCTTGGGCGGCGAGCCCGGCGTTGCCCCACCCTACCAAGTGTCGTTGTCCCTCCCAACGCCCGGCCCGGCGACGGCGAGTGCGCGGGTCGTCTGGACGCGCACCGGCTGGGCGGCCCGCGGGGAGCGCCGTCTCGAGCTGCCGGGCGGCGTGCGACACGTGCACCTGCGGGTGGACCTGCGCGACCCGTTTGCGTTGGTGGCGCGCGGCGCGCTGGTGGTTCTGGTCGATGCGGCGCTCCTGGCGGGGTGCTGGGTGCTGAGCTTGACGCTCACGGGGGCGTGGCACCCCCGGCTGCCCCGGGTGCTCGCCGCCGTTCGCAGCAGCTATCGCGTGCAGCTCACCGTGGTCCTCGGCGCGTTCGTGGTGCTGCCCGTGTTGCTGTTCGCCGCGTGGAGCTTCGCCCGTCTCGGTGATGAGGCGCGACGGGCCGGCGACCTGCTCATCAGCCAGACGTTGCGCGACGCCGCGGCCACGGCCGGGCTGTTCGCGTCCGACCGTCCGCCAACAGTGGCCCGGGCGATGGTCGAGTTGGGCGACCGCTTGGATGCGGACTTGTGGCTGTACGGCGACGGCGTGCTCGTGGGGACGAGCGCGCCAGTGCTCGCGGAGCTCGGGCTGGTCGACCCGTTCCTGGCCCCGGATGCGTTCGTCCGGCTGGCGCTGCGCGACGAGCTGGAGCTCACCGACGACGGCCGGACCGCCGGCCGCTCGATTCGCATCGGCTACCGCGTGGTGCTCGCGGGCCCGCCCCAGGTACAGAGTATTCTCGCGGTCCCACAACTCCTGGACGATGAGCGGGTGCGTCAGCAGCAGGAGGACGTTGCCCTGGTGCTCGTGTTCGCGACCCTGGTCGGCCTCGTCGCCGTCGGGTATCTCGCGGGTCTCGCTGCGCGCGGGTTGGCGCGCCCGGTGGCGGCGCTGCGTGACGCGGCGGGGGCGGTGGGACGGGGAGCCCCGCTGCCTGCGTTTCCGCTCGGGGCTCCGCGCGAGTTCGAGCCGGTGTTCCAGGCGTTCGAGCGGATGGCGGCCGACGTGCGGCGGAGCCAGGCGGCCTTGGAGGAGGCCCGGCGCCGCACCGCGCAGGTGCTCGCCAACGTCGCCACCGGGGTGATCGCGGTGGACGCGGAGCTGCGCGTCACCATGGCGAACCCGCGCGCGGCCGAGCTGCTGGGCGGGCCCCTCGCCCCCGGCGACCTGTTGCGGCGGACGGCCCCCGCGGAATGGGTCGCCGTGTGCGATGCCGTCGCGGGATTCCTCGGCGCGCGGAGCGAGGGGATCGCCGAGCGCGAGTTCACAGTGGGTGGCCGCCAGATCCGCGTGCAGCTTGCCCCGCTCGGGCCCGCGCCCGATGGCTGCGTGGTGGCCCTCGACGACGCGACCGCCCTCACTCGCGCGGCTCGGGTGCTCGCCTGGGGTGAGATGGCGCGGCAGGTGGCGCACGAAATCAAGAACCCGCTCACGCCCATCCGGCTCGGCATCCAGCATCTGCAGCGGGCACGCGAGAAACAGGAGGGGCGGGATTTCGACGCGACGCTGGCGGAGACGGCGGAGCGGATCCTCGCCGAAATCGACCGGCTCGACGCGATCGCGCGCGCGTTCTCACGCTTCGCCTCGCCCGCCCTGGAGGCGCTGCCCCTCGAGTCTGTGGATCTCCACGCCGTGGCGCGCGAGGTGGTGCGTCTCTACACGCTGGGCGGGACCGATGCCGGGGCGCGCGTCGAGCTCGCGGGAGCCGCAGGCCCCCCCGCGTCGGCCCGGCGGGACGAAGTGAAAGAGGTGCTCGTCAACCTGCTCGAGAACTCGCGCAATGCGGGCGCCCGCCACGTGACGGTGCGGATCTCAGACGGCGGGTGCGGTCTCGCCGTGGAAGACGACGGCCGGGGGATCGCCCCCGACGTGCTGCCGCGCGTCTTCGATCCGGCGTTTTCCACCACCTCCAGCGGATCCGGCCTGGGGCTCGCGATCGCGCGGCGGCTGGTCGAGAGCTGGGGCGGGACCATCGGCCTGACGAGCCTGCAGGGACGGGGGACGACCGTCACCATCCGGTTCCAGGGGTCGCCTTCCCGCTCCCCTGCGTGACGCGGCTCACGCCCGCCTGTGGCGTAAACGCCGAACATTTACAATCTTGTGGCCGGCTGAGCCCTCACTTCACGGGGACGCATCGTGCGCACATTTGTCGTGGGCCTCGGGCTGGTGATCCTGGTCGGCGGCGCGGCGGCACCGGCTGCGGGGCAGTGGCTCGTCACCGACGCGCGTCGCATCGGCATGGGCGGCCTGAGTCTTGGCCGCTCCGGCAGCGTTGCCCGCTACAATCCGGCGTACCGAGCGGTGTCGGCCAAGGCCGAGCAGCGCCATGGCCAGCCGAAGCTGACGATCCCGATTCCGCTTGGGATCATTCAGTTTCTGCACGACCACCCGCACCTCTCGAGTGACCCGGCCTTCGACCCGAAATCACGGGGCTTCAATCCGATTCTCGTGGCGAACACGATTCTCAACCTGCCGCTCTACCTCGAAGTGAAAAAGGCTCCGACGCCGACCAACGACGTCGCCTTCACGATCGGGAAGCACCAGCTGATCGTGAATCTGGGGCAAGCAGCGACCCTCGTTCCCGAAGACCAGTTCGGCATCAGCGGCTCGAGCCGCCCGCTCGATCCGGGGTTCGGATTCAAGGGCTTCCGGGTGGGTGTCATGGGGTGGCTGCACGACGACGTAGCGTTTCAGCTCGGCGACACGCTGCTCGGCTTCCTGCGAGATTCGCAGCCCGCCGACACCAACACTCGCTACAGCGCCCTGGTGCACGGGCTCGTGGCAGGCGGCTTCGCCCCGACCATCAGCTATGCCGGGCGCATTGCGGGAAATTCGACGCAAGGATTTTACGTGGGCGGTGCGGTCCACTACTACGTGGGCGCGGGCTACGCGCGGACCGACGGCACGGCGGGCTTCATCACCGGAGACACGCTCTTCGGTGGCTCGAACCCCGTGACCCCCGACGGGCGGACCCTGACGCAGTACTCGAAGCCCGGAAACACGCTCGGCCACGGCATCGGTGGCGACGTCGGCGTCGCCTGGGTCTCAGGGCCGATCGAGATCGGGGTCGGAGTGAACGACATCGGCGCGACCATCACGTGGCCCGACACGCGCCAGGACAGCGCGTTCTATCGCGACTCGAGCTACTCGCGATTCGTTGGGAACCATGTGGAGACCAAGACCAAGCTTCCCGTGTCCTACATTGCGAATATCGCGTACACGGTCGGCAACACGACGCTCGGGGCGGACGTGTTGAACACCGGGCGCGGCAGCGTGGTGCACATCGGTGGGGAGCAGCGGGTGGGCCTGTTCGCGGTGCGTGGCGGCCTGGCGCGCGACCAGCGGAAACGAATCGAGTTCGGGTTCGGCGGAGGGCTGCGATTGGGCGGGCTCGGCCTCGACGTGGGATTCTGGACGCACACCAACTCGCTGTCGAACCAGCGCGGCATCACGATGGCGACGTCGCTCTCGATCTATTAGGAGGCCGGATGCGCGCGAAGTGGCTCTGGACGGGTGTGGTCCTCGTGGCGGTGACGGGGTGTGGGGAAGGACGCGCCATCTTAAACGTTGACATCTACAGCTTCCTCACGGGTACGGGGGGCGACACGTTACGGCTGACGCCCGACCCGCTGCCTCCGATGCCGCCGGGGACGACCATCACGGACTCGATCCCGCCGGTTGGGGTGAATCTCCCAGGAGGCCTGGGCTCCTCTCTCGTCGACACCGTCCGGGTGACGGGAAACATCGACGTGACCAACCCAACGAGTTCGGGTAGCCTTTCGTACGCGATTTTCTTGGCGAGCGACCCCAACCCGGCCGTGGTCTACGGCGGCGCGCCGGCGTTGACGATAGGTCCCGCCTCGTTTCCAGCGGCGACGACGGGCGTACCCATCGACGCGCCGAATCTTGCCGCGTCCGCGAGGGATCTGTTCAAAGGCTCCGGCTTGTACATCGGTGTCCGAGCCTCGGTCTCTAATACCGGCGCCGCGGGCCTGAAGACGACGCTCAAGCTGACCCAGTTGCAGGCGAGGATCGTCATCCAAGACAAGATCTTCTGAGCGCGAGAGACGTCGCGAGAGGACGTCGCGAGAAGACGTTAGTAGTTGCCTTTATATTAGACGCGTGACCGCGTACCAACGCAGGCAGACCGTGGTCGTCGACGTGGGCGGCGTGAAGGTGGGCGGCACCCACTCGATCGTCGTCCAGTCGATGACCAACACCGACACCGCCGACGTGGACGCCACCGCGGCGCAGGTGCGTGCGCTGCACGACGCGGGCAGCGAGCTGGTGCGGGTGACCGTCAACAACGAGGCGGCGGCCGAGGCGGTGCCCGACATCGTGGCCCGCGTGGCCGTGCCGGTGATCGGCGACTTCCATTACAACGGCCACCTGCTGCTCACCAAATACCCGACGTGCGCGGCCGCGCTCGCCAAGTACCGGATCAATCCCGGCAACGTCGGTGCCAAGCGGCGCGACGAGAACTTCCGCACCATCATCGCCATCGCCCTCGCCCACGGCAAGCCGGTGCGGATCGGGGTCAATTGGGGCAGCCTCGACCAGCAGCTGCTCACCGAGATGATGGATCAGAACGCCCGCCGGTCGGATCCGCTCGACGCGCGCGAGGTGATGATCGAGGCGATGTTGGCGAGCGCACTGCGCTCGGCCGAGCTGGCGGAAGAGTGCGGGCTGGCGCACGACCGCATCATCCTGTCGGCGAAGGTCTCGGGCGTGCAGGATCTGGTGGATGTGTATCAGCGGCTGGCGCCGCGCTCCGACTACCCGCTGCACCTGGGGCTCACCGAGGCCGGGATGGGCGCCAAGGGCATCATCGCCAGCACGGCGGGCCTCGCGATTCTCCTGCAGGAGGGGATCGGCGACACGATCCGGGTCTCCCTCACACCGCGCCCGGGCGGCGATCGGACCGAGGAGGTGCAGGTGGCGCAGCAGGTGCTCCAGTCGCTGGGGCTGCGGAGCTTCAC
>DATHGL010000435.1:0-11123 GCA_035317625.1 Gemmatimonadales bacterium
CCAGGCGCGTACCACCCAGTTCCGCGAGTCGAACAAGCACTTCTTCGTCAACGACCACAAGCATCCCTACCTCGAAGAGAAGCCCTTCACCTGGATCCAGGGCGATCAGGTCGGTGGCAAGTCGCTCATCTGGGGCCGCCAAGTCTATCGCTGGAGTGATCTGGACTTCGAGGCGAATCTGCGCGACGGGCACGGGGTCGACTGGCCCATCCGGTATGCCGACGTCGCGCCCTGGTACAGCTACGTCGAACGCTTCATCGGCGTGAGCGGCGAGAAGCTCGGGCTCCCGCACCTTCCCGATGGCGAATTCCAGCCTCCGATGGAGATGAACGCCGGGGAAAAGCTCGTGAAGGCGGGCGTCGAGAAGGCGTTTCCCGGCAGGCACGTGACCATCGGGCGGGTGGCGATCCTGACGCAACCCCTACACGGTCGGTTACCATGCCACTATTGCGGTCCATGCGAGCGCGGCTGCTCGACCGGCTCGTACTTCTCGAGCCAGGCGTCCACGCTGCCGGCGGCGCAGGCCACGGGACGGCTCACCATCGTCCCGGACAGCATCGTGCATTCGGTGCTGTACGACGCGAGCAAGAACCGCGTCACGGGCGTCCGCGTCGTGGACACGAACACCAAGGCGACCCGTGAATACTACGCCCGCGTGGTGTTTGTCTGCGCCTCCGCGCTCGGGACAGCCCGGATCCTGTTGAACTCTACCTCGGCGCGATTCCCGAACGGCCTGGCCAACTCGAGCGGTGTGTTGGGCCACTACCTGATGGACCATCACTTCCTGGTGGGCGCGAGGGGCCGCATCGACGGCCTGCTGGACCGCTACTACCAGGGCAACCGTCCGAACGGCATCTACATTCCGCGCTTCCGCAACCTGGGAGACGACGCCTCGCGCCGCGATTACGTGCGTGGCTTCGGCTATCAAGGTGGTGCCGGGCGAGAGGGGTGGGGTCGGGGCAGCAGCGAGGCCGGGCTCGGCGTCGAGCTCAAGCGCCGCCTGCAGGAGCCGGGCGAGTGGTCGATGGGCATCACGGGGTTCGGCGAGTGCCTGCCGCGCGAGGACAACTACGCCGCACTCTCGGACCAAACCGACGAGTTCGGGATCCCGGTGCTCCGCATTCACTGCACGTGGGGCGACAACGAGCTCGCCATGCGGACGGACATGGCCGCGTCGACCGCCGAAATGCTCCAGGCCGCGGGGGTCAAGGACGTGCATACCTATGATGCTCATCGAGAAGAAGGTCTGGGCGCCGAGCCCGGCCTCGGGATCCACGAGATGGGCACCGCACGCATGGGGCGCGACCCTCGGACATCGGTCCTCAACGCGCACAACCAAGCGCACGACGTTCCCAACCTGTTCGTCACCGACGGCGCCTGCATGGCCAGCTCGTCATGCGTGAACCCATCGATCACCTACATGGCGCTGACCGCGCGCGCCTGCGAGTACGCCGTGGGGGAGCTGAAGCGCGGCAACCTGTGAGGCTCAGTGGAGTGGATATGATCAAGCATCGATGGTGGCTCCTGTCACTCGCGGCCTGCGCCTCCGCGCTCGGCGCCCAAACGCACCCAAGAGCTTCGTCCCGCGCGGCGGACGCCGGGCCGAACCAGCTGAGCGCCGCCGACCGGGCCGCCGGCTGGCGGCTGTTGTTCGACGGTCGCACGCTCGCCGGGTGGCGTGGATTGGGCTACGATACCGTTCCTACGGCGCATTGGGTGGTCGTGGACGGCGTGATCAAGAAGATCGCGAGCGGCAACGTGCCCAGGGTTCCCGACGGGCGGCCGCTGGAGGGCGGCGACCTGATGACGGTGGACACGTTCGGGGACTTCGAGCTGACGTGGGAGTGGAAGGTGACGCCCGGTGCGAACAGCGGCGTCAAGTACAACGTCTCCGAAGAGCTGTCCATGGCCCAGGGCAGTCAGATGACGCCCGACGCGGTCGCCAAGGGCATCATCACGCCGAACCATTCAGCCCTGGGGTTCGAGTATCAGATGCTCGATGACGACCGTCACGTGGACGGCAAGATCGCGTCGCACCGCGCCGGCGCGCTGTACGAGCTCGTGGCGCCCAATGCCAGCAAGCGGCTTCGCCCCGTGGGGCAATGGAATGCGTCGAAGATCGTGTTCCGTGGTAATCACGGCGAGCACTGGCTGAACGGCGAGAAGCTGCTCGAGTTCGAGCTCGGCACGGCGCGCATGGATTCGGCCCTCGCCAAGAGCAAGTACCGTTCGATCCCCGGCTTCGGAGACCGGCGGAAGGGACACATCGTCCTGCAGGACCATGGCGACGAGGTGTACTTCAAGAACATCAAGGTGCGTGACTTATGAAACGCCGCAAATTCCTCAAGACGGCCTCGGCCGCGGGGCTGGGGCTCGTGGCATCGCCGCGGTTTTCCCCCTGGCTCCGCTCGCCGGGGGAAAAAGTCAGAGTCGCCGTCATGGGCTTGAACGGCCGCGGCACGGTGCTGGCACGGACGTTCGGTCGGGCGGCCCACGCCGAAGTGGCCTACGTGTGCGACGTGGACTCATCGGTGCTCGCCAAGGGCGTCTCCGCCGTCGCCCAAGTCCAGGGCACATCCGCCAAAGGGCTCGGCGACTTCCGCAAGGCGCTCGAGGACAAGGATGTGGACGCGCTCGTGATCGCGGCGCCCGACCACTGGCACACGCCGGCTGCGCTCCTCGCAATGCAGGCGGGGAAGCACGTCTACGTGGAAAAGCCGTGCGGCCACAACGCGCGCGAAGGCGAGCTGCTCGTCGCAGCGCAACGCAAGCACCAGCGCGTGGTGCAGATGGGGACGCAGCAGCGCTCCGCGCCGCGCTCGATCGAGGTCGTGCAGGCCATCAAGGAGGGGGCCATCGGGCAGCCCTACCTCGGGCGCGCCTGGTACGCCAACACTCGGGCCACGATCGGCCGCGGGAAAGCGGTGCCCGCCCCCGCGAACCTGGACTACGAGCTGTGGCAGGGCCCGGCGCCCCATACCCCGTACCGCGACAACGTCGTCCACTACAATTGGCATTGGTTCCGGCGCTGGGGGACGGGCGAGATTTGCAACAACGGCACGCACGAGATCGACGTCTGCCGCTGGGCTCTGGGCGTGAGCTACCCCACGCGTGTCACGTCGGTCGGCGGCCGCTATCACTTCGCCGACGACTGGGAGTTCCCCGATACGCAGGAAGCCTGTTTCGAGTTCGCGGGTGGGAAGACCATCATCTGGCAGGGGCAGAGCTGCAACGGCCTGACCACGTACGGCCGCGAGCGCGGCACGGCCATCCTGGGCACGGCCGGCAGCGTCGTGCTCGACCGCGACGGCTACACCATGTACGATCTCAAGCAGAAGGTCGTGAAGTCGTCTCTCGCCGCGCAGGCGGGGGACGGCCTCAACACGCACGCCGACGACGACATGACCGTGCTGCACATCGACAACTTCGTGGACGCGATCCGCACCGGCGCCGCGCTCCATCAACCGATCGACGAGGGGGCGAAGAGCGTGCTGCTGGGCCACCTCGGCAACATCGCGCAGTCGACCGGTCGCGCGCTGCGCATCGACGCGACGTCGGGCCGGATCACGGGCGACGAGGAGGCGATGAAGTCCTGGCAGCGGGAGTATGCCGCGGGCTGGGCGCCGGTCGTGTAAGCCCGTGGCCGCCGTCCTCGACCGAGACCGCTTTTTCGATCCCGATCCCGCGGTGCGCCGCGTCGCGCGCGAGCTGTACGAAACGACGCGCCCGCTGCCGATCGTGTCTCCCCACGGTCACGTGGATCCGCGGATCCTGGCCCGGGACGAGCCCTTCGCAGAGCCCGCGGCGCTGATCGTCCAGCCGGACCATTACATCCTGCGCCTCCTGTACGCGCGCGGCATCCCGCTCGAGGCGTTGGGCATTCCGCGCCGGGACGGAGCGCCCGTCGAGACCGATCCCTGCAAGGTGTGGCAGCGGTTTGCGGATCATTACTACCTGTTTCGCGGCACGCCCACCGGTGCCTGGCTCGATTACGAGCTGCACGAGGTGTTCGGGGTGCGCGACCGGCTCGCGGGCGACACGGCACCCCGGATCTATGACGAGATCAGGGAGAAGCTCACTTCTCCCGAGTTCCGGCCGCGGGCACTGTTCGAGCGCTTCGCGATCGAGGTGCTCGCCACCACCGACAAGGCCAGCGATCCGCTCGAGCAGCACCAGGCGATCCGGGCGTCGGGCTGGAACGGACGCGTGATCCCGTGCTTCCGGCCCGACGCGGTGTTCCGGATCGCCGCCCCCGAGTGGCCGGCGGAGCTGGACGCGCTGGGCCGGGAGCACGGCGCGCCCCTGGTGGACTACGCCGAGTTCGTCCACGCCCTGGAAGATCGCCGCGCCTTCTTCAAGAGCATGGGGGCTACGGCGACCGATCACGCGGTGCTCGAGCCCTACACCATTTGGCTTCCCCCGAACGAGGCGGAGGTCTTGTATCAGCGGGCGAGGCAAGGCGACGTCACCCCTGCCGACGAACGGCGCTTCGTGGGGCATCTCCTGATGGAGATGGCCCGGCTGTCGCTCGAGGACGGGCTGGTGATGCAGCTGCACGCGGGTGCGCTGCGGGACCACAACCGCCACCTGTCCGAGCAGTTCGGCCCCGATCGCGGCGGGGATATTCCGGTCGCCACCGAGTTCACGCGCAACCTGCGGCCCTTGCTGAACGCGTACGGCAACGATCCGCGATTCACGCTCGTCGTCTTCACGCTCGACGAGTCCACCTACAGCCGGGAGCTGGCGCCCCTCGCCGGGCATTATCCGGCCATGCGCCTCGGCCCCCCGTGGTGGTTCCACGATTCGTTGGAAGGCATGCGGCGCTTCCGCGAGCGCACCACGGAGACCGCGGGGATCTACAAGACCTCAGGCTTCAACGACGACACGCGCGCGTTCTGCTCGATTCCCGCCCGGCACGACCTGGCGCGCCGCGTGGACGCGAACTTCCTGGCGGGGCTCGTCGCGCGTCACGTGATCGACACGAGCGATGCACGCCGCATGGCGCGGGCGCTCGCCTACGACCTGGCGAAGGAGACCTACAAGCTGTGACCCCGCACGCGCGCCACCACCTGCGGGAAGGAGCGCAGCAACCGGGCGCCCTGCTCGTCGTCGAGCACCGTGAGCGCGGTCGCGAGACCGTCGGCCGTGACGCCGTCCGGGGCTACGACCGTCGCCTCGCGGCGGTTGGTCAACCCCATCCCGGTCCGCGGGTCGACCACGTGAGAGTACCGCACGCCGCCGATCACCACGAACTGCTCCGTATCTCCAGAGGTCGAGACCGCGCGGTTGGCGAGGGTCGTGTCCCCTCCGGGAATCGCGATGCGCCAGCCCCCCCCCACCCGGCCGGGCGGCGCGTCGCCGACCACGATGTCGCCGCCCGCTTCCAGCAGCGCGCGCGTCACGCCTTCCTGCCGCAGCACGGCCAGCGCCCGGTCCAAGATGTAGCCCTTCGCGATGCCGCCCAGATCGAGCCGCATGCCGGGCACATCGAGCCGCACGGTGCGAGCGACGGCGTCGAGATGGACCTTGTCCGACCCCACGCGCGCGGCTGCGGAGTCGAGCGCGGCGCGCCGCGGCAACCGGCCCGTACGACGCGCGGCACGCCACAGCTCGACGAACGGCCCCACCGTCGGATCGAACGCGCCATCGCTCTGCCGCCACAGCTCGAGGGCGTGCGCCAGGACGGCGAACAGATCGTCGCTCACGGGAACAGCGACGCCGGGCCGCGCCGCGAGCCGGCGCACCTCGCTCTCGGCACGGTAGTCGCTCATGACGTCCTCGAGGTCCGCGATGCGGGCGTAGGCTGCACGCGCCGCCCGGCGCGCGGTCGGATCGTCCGGGGCGTACAGCACGACCCGCACCGCCATGCCCATGTGTAGCTCGACGTACTCGCGGCGCGTGTCCTGCGCCGTCGCTCCCCGTGAGGCCAACGCCGCGGTCACGGCCGCGAGGATCCAACCCGGCGCGCTCATGCGAAGCAAGCTAACGGCCGTGCTGCTGCTCGCTGGTTCGGGGCGCGCACCCGGCCAGGCCGCGGCCCAACCGCTGCCGTATCGCGACTCGATCCCGCGGACGCTCGTGAGCTTCGAGATGGTCCCCGTACCCGGCGGCCCCGTCACGCTCGAAACTCCGCAGGGCCCGCGCGTCGTCGCCGTCGCATCGTTCTGGATCGGAAAGACCGAGGTGACCTGGGACGAGTACGACGTCTGGGCGTTCCGGCTCGACCTCGCCGCCGGGGCCCCCAACGACTCGGCGGACGCCGCCGCCCGCCCCAGTCGTCCCTACGGCGCGCCCGACCGCGGCTTCGGCCACCACGGCTACCCCGCGCTCGGCTTGACGTACACCGCGGCCCGGGCCTACTGCGCATGGCTCTCGGCCAGGACCGGCCGACGCTACGGCCTTCCCACCGACGCCCAGTGGACGCGGGCGCTCGACGTGGGCCTCGGCGCGGACACGTCGCTTTCCGCCGACCGCCGGGACGCCCTCGCGTGGCACGCCGGGAATGCCGCTCAAAAGTCGCACGCCGTCGCCACGAAGCAGCCCGACGCAATCGGCCTCCACGATCTGCTCGGCAACGTGGCCGAATGGGTCACCCTGCCCGGTGGCAGCCCGGTCGCGCGCGGCGGGTCGTGGGCCGACCCGCCTGCGCGGGTGGGAAAAAGCGCCCGGGCCGCGCAGACGTCCGCCTGGAACGAGACCGATCCACAGTTTCCCAAGAGCCGCTGGTGGCTCGCCGACGCTCCGTTCGTCGGCTTTCGCATCGTCCTCCTCACACCATGAGCCCAACATGACTCCCAAACAGCCCCGAGATGTCACGCGTCGCGAATTCCTCGAGACTACGGCGGCGGCGACGGCCGCCATTGCACTGCCCGCCGCCCCGGCGGTGATCGGCGGCGCCCCGAAGAAGATCCGCATCGGCCTGATCGGCTGTGGCGGCCGCGGGACCGGCGCGGTGAAAGACTGCCTCACGTCGAGCGAAGGCGTCGAGCTCGTGGCGCTGGGCGATCTCTTCCCCGACCATCTGACGAAGTGTCGCGAGAGCCTCGCGACCATGGTGACCGAGGACCCGACGCTCAAGCCCAAGATCACCGTCAACGATTCGCGTTGCTTCGCGGGGTTCGACGCGTACCGCAAGGTCCTCGACGGCAACGCCGATCTCGTGCTGCTCGCGACGCCTCCCGCCTTCCGGCCGCAGCACCTCGCCGCCGCGATCGCGGCGGGCAAGCACGTGTTCATGGAGAAGCCCGTCGCCGTGGACCCGCAGGGCGTGCACGCGGTGCTCGCGTCGTCGGAGGTCGCAGCGCAAAAAGGCCTCGCGATCGTCGCGGGGACGCAGCGGCGTCACGACCCCGCCTACCGCGCCGCGATGGAGCGGGTCCACGACGGCGCCATCGGCGACATCGTCGCCGCCCAAGTCTACTGGAACCAGGGCGGACTGTGGATGCATCCGCGACAGGCCGAGTGGTCGGACGTCGAGTGGCAGATCAGGAACTGGCTCTATTTCACGTGGCTCTCGGGCGACCACATCGTCGAGCAGCACATCCACAACCTGGACGTGGCGAATTGGGCGTTCGGGGCGCATCCCGTGAAGGCGATCGCCGTAGGCGGGCGGCAGCGGCGCACCGATCCCGCGTACGGACACATCTACGACCATTTCGCGGTGGAGTACGAGTACCCGAGTGGAGGACGCCTGACGAGCATGTGTCGGCAGATCGACGGCACGGCCTCCCGTGTCGGGGAGCGCTTCGTCGGCACGCGCGGTACGTCGGACGGTCGCTCGGTCATCGAGGGTGCGGCGCCCTGGAGCTGGGACCCGCAGGCGCCCAAGGTCAATCCGTATGTACAGGAGCACGCCGACTTGATTGCCAGCATCCGCGCCGGCCAGCCGCTCAACGAAGGCCGCCGGGTGGCCGAGAGCACGCTCACGGCGATCATGGGACGGGAGGCCGCCTACACCGGCCAGGAGATCATGTGGGACGACCTGCTGAGCTGCCCGCAGGACCTCGTGCCGACCGACGTGCAGTTCGGGTCGATGCCCGTGGCTCCCGTCGCGATGCCGGGCCAGACCGTCCTCGCCCGCAGCTGGCGGAGTGCTTAGCCAATGGCAACAGATCCTTGTCGTTTCCTCCCTTTTCCCCTCGCCGAGCGAACGGGCCTGTCATCCTGAGCGCCGCAGGCGCGAAGGCACCAACAGATCCTTCGCGTCGCGCGCGTGCCGCGCGCTCGCTCAGGATGACAGCGCCGGGCGCTGCGGTGGGGAGAAGATAGTGGTGGACCCGGGAAGCGCCTCGGAGCGTGTCTCTTTCTTCTATTATTTCCCAGAGCCAGGATCTGCTTTCTGGCCCGCAAACGCGAAGGATGTCTTGAGCGCTACCTAAGCCTCCGCAGCGAACAGAACGACTCGAGTCGTCATGCCAACCCGCCTATCGTGCCCGCTTCGTGGTAATGACGATCACCCCATTGGCGCCCCGTGAGCCGTAGATGCTCGTCGCTCCCGCATCCTTGAGCACTTCGATGCGCGCGATGTCCCCCGGCGCCAGCCCGGCCAGAGTGCTGCTGAGCGCGTCGCTCGAGACCGTGATGCCGTCGATCACGAGCAGCGGGTCGTCGTCCCCGGGGTTCCCGCGAATGCTGCGCTCACCGCGGATGCGGAGCCGGTAGCCGCCGTCCGCCAGGCGGGTCACGTCGAGGCCCGACACACCCCGCAACAGCTCCTCCACGCGCGTGACGCGCGCGTCGGTTTCCGTCGGGATGATGGTGGTGACTGCTCCGGTGCCCGGCGTGGTGCCTTTGGGCGGCGACGACGCGGCACGCCCGCATGCCATCGCGAGGGCGACGACCAGCCAGCAGCGGGCAGGCGTCACTCGATCAGCCCTCAGCCACGGAGCCTCGCTCCGGCGCCGAGCTGAAAACCCCAGTTCCCGTGGTAGAACGCAAAGGGACTCTGGGCGGATGTGTGGATCAGGAAATCGAAGTCGGTGCCGAGTCGCAGCCACAGCCGGGGCTTGAGATGATAGCGGAGTCCCACGAGAGCGGACAGGCCACCGTCGCTCGCGTCATATGGAGCGCCGTACCAGTTGCGGACGTATCCGGCGCCCAGCAGGGCGTCGAGGCGCGGGCCCAACGGCGCGTCGTGAACCAGTCGCACGTGCGCCAGCGTATTCCCGACTGAGTTGCTCGATGCCCGCGCGGCGTCGAGCTCGACGGCGAGCGTCCGTCCCAAGTACACGGCAGCTCGGCCACCCACCGCGATCGGGTTCCCCATCCCCAGGCCGTTGTCGAAGTTCGTGTAGCGCACGAACGCACCGACTTCGATCCCCCCGGGTCGCTGTGCCGCCGCGGGAAGGGCGAGCACGAGTGCCCAGATCGCCGCAGCGCCAATCACACGAGTCGTCATGACCAATCCTCCCGAAAACAGAGTCAGTATCCCGGATTCTGCGTGAGCGATGAGTTCCGGTTCATTTCATCCCGCGAAATCGGCATGAAGTACATCTTGTCGGTCCACGCCCGCGGTTGAATGCTGTGGGTCTCGTACCGGTAGTTCCTCCAGGTACTCCGGTCGGCACGGCTGGCGCCCTCGAGGAAGATGTTGATGCCGCTCGCATCCTTGCTCAATACTTGGGACGCAATCATCCAGCGGCGCACGTCGAAGAAGCGCTGCTCCTCGAGCGCCATCTCAATGCGTCGTTCGTTGCGATACTCGTCCCGAAGGCCTGGCCCGGCGGCAAGATCCGGCATGCCGGCGCGGTGCCGGATCTGATTGAGAGCGGTGAGCGCGTCTCCCACTTCATCGAGCTCGATCGACGCTTCGGCATAGTTCAGCAACACTTCCGCGTAACGGAAGAAGATCCACGGCACTTGTTCCTTGGTAAACTGATGGTTGACCGAGGGATCGATGAACTTCAGCATGTAATAGCCGGAGTAGGCGCCGTTCCAGTTTTCGACCGGGCTGTCGCGAGTGTCGAGCCCAGCCACCACGCTCGAGTCGGGGAGTTTGAGCTGGCGGAACGTCTGCATGATGCCGACCGGGTCGAGCCCCTTCACGTCGTCGGGACGGGTTCTCCATGGGGCGCCGTCGTACAGGATCGACGCATAGAAGCGCGGATCCCGGTTCGCATAGGGTGCCGCGGCGTGGGCCGGATTGCTCCAAGCGAACGTCGACCCGTCGGCCATCCGATAGTCGTCGATCAGATTCTGGATCGGGGTGTTCCCGCCCCAGGTGTGATAGCCGTTCGGGCCGTTGTGCAGGCCGGGATTGTAACCGTCATCCCGATTGGACAGGAAGAAGCGGCTCATGATCGCCTCTTCGCTGGTCTTCTGCAGGAACAGGTCGCCGTAGTTCCGTACCGCGTCCTGGGTGCTCGCCGGGCTCGGGCGGAAGAGGCCATAGATCCCGAGATCCATGACGGCCTTGGCCGCGTTCTTCGCCGCCCGCCAGAGCGCGGTGCGATCCTGCAGGCTGGTGTAGCCGTTCTCCGGGTGGCCGCTCGCGTTCGCATTGTAGAGATCACTCGCCGCGTAGAGCAGCACGCGCGCCTTGAGCGCGAGCGCGGCGCCTTTCGTCGCCCGGCCGACGTTGACCCCCGTGTACGCCAGCGGCAGCAGCGCGGCCGCCGAGTCCGCATCGGCCACGATGAAGTCGACCGTCTCCCTGAAGCTGTTGCGCGCGACCTCGTAGTTCTCGTTGAGGCCGTAGACCTTGGTGATCAGCGGCACGCCGCCGTACATCCGCATCAGGTTGTGGTAGAAGTACGCCCGCAGGAAGTACGCTTCGCCCTTCATCCGCTGCTTCCAGGTGTCGTCGAACGTGGTCCCGTCGATATGGCTGAGGAAGATGTTCGTCTGCCGGATGCGGGAGAACGTGGGCGCCCAGTTGAAATGAGCGAATCGGCCGTCATCGATAGCGCCCCGGGCGCTCGAGGTGATGAGCGACTGAACGACCGGTTCCGTGTTGTAGTTGTGGATGAAGTGCGTCTCGTCGGTCATCGAGGCGAGCATGATCTCGTAGAGGCCATGCCCCATGCCCCGATAAATGTCGTTCAGGAACGTCTCGGCCAGGTTGGGGTCGGTAAAGACCGCCGCGTCCGATACTTGATCCTTCGGGTTCAGGTCCAGGATGTCCT
>DATHGL010000436.1:0-5171 GCA_035317625.1 Gemmatimonadales bacterium
GAGCGGCGCGCAGACGAGGGCGACGAGGGTCAGGCGCCAGGACAGGCCGACGAGGATCGCCACGTAGACCATGATGAGGCTGACGTTCTGCACCAGGGACGCGAGCGCCGCGGTGACCGCCGTCTTCACCTGGTCCGTGTCGTTGATGACCCGCGAGAGCAGCTGGCCACCGCGTGTCTTCTGAAAGAACGCGAGCGGCAGCATCTGCAGGTGACCGAACAACCGCACGCGCAGGTCGCGCACCAGGTTCTCCTGGATCGCGACGCTCGAGACCGCCGCCATGTACGCGAGCGCATTCTTGAGCACCAAGGTGCCCACGAGGACGAGCACGACGTTGCGGAGCGCGGCCTCGGGCGACCCCGCCGAGAAGAGCGGCCCGACGACCGCCACGAGCAGCCGCTCCACCGCCGAGCCGCCGGCAGCCGGCAGGGCTTCGTGCCCGAACAGGGTTCGTAGGAATGGGATCAACAGCACGAATGTGGCGCCGTCCATAACGGACGCCACGAATGTGGCCACGAGGTTGGCGACGAAGAGCAGCGCGTAGGGACGGAGCAGCTGGAGGACCCGGCGGCTGCGACCCATTCAGCGCGCCTTCCCGGCGACCCGCCCCCGTGGCGTGAGCAAAGCGACGGGAAGAATCATCTCTTCGGGCGTGACGCCGCCGTGGAGGAACGAGCCGCGGTAGCGGGCCTGATACTCGCGCAGCTTGGTGGGATAGACGAAGAATCGGTCCGAGGTCGCGAGCAGCAGCCGGACGCCGAGCCCCATCCCCGGCAGACCGAAGCTCTTCAGGTCTTCGACGAGAATCGCCGCCTCCGGGTCCTCGCTCTTCAAGTCCTCGCCGAACTTGTAGCGCAGATTCGCCGTGGCGTCCCGCTTGGCGTACACCGTCGCGGGGGTCTCGCAGGGAATGGAGCCGTGATCGGTGGTGAGCAGCACGGTCACGCCCCGCCGCTCCGCTTCCTGCAGCGCGGCGAGCACGGGCGAGCGCTCGAACCAAGTGCGGGTGAGACTCCGCAAAGCCGCCTCGTCGCGCGCCACCTCGTAGAGGATCGCGCTCTCCGAGCGACCGTGTGTGAGCTGGTCCACGAAGTTGAATACCAGCGCGGTGACGCCGTCCTGGCTCAAGTGGGCGGGGAGGCGCCGCACCAGGTCCCCCTCCCCCGAGCTGAACACTTTCTCGTAGCGCACCGGCACCGGTCGGCCCACCAATTCCTGCAGCTGCTCGGTCAGGAGCTCGCCCTCGTGGGCGTTGAGGCTCTCATCGTCGGACGCCTGACCCCACCAGGCCGCGTGCCGCGCCGCGATCTCCATGGGGAACAGGCCCGAGAAGATCGCGTTGCGCGCGAATGGTGTGGCAGTCGGCAGAATGCTGTAGTAGTGCGACTCTTCGACGTCGAACAGCGGGGTCACCAGGTCGCGGAGCACCTCCCACTGGTCGAGCCGCAGACAGTCGATCACCACGAACAACACGCGCCCTGCGGATTTCAGGACGGGGACGAGGAACTCGGCACCCACGTCGACCGAGAGCGGCGGCCGGTCACCTTCGGGATTGGCGAGCCAGCGGGGATACTGGCGGGCCACGTACACGGCGAAGTCCTTGCGCAGGGACCGCTGCAGCGCGCGCAGCGCCTCCGAGAGACCGGGCTCGTTGGACGCGGCCAGACGAACTTCCCAGCGCGCCAGCTCCGCGACCAGCTCGATCCACTCGCGCCAGGCGAGGGCCGCACCTCGGCGCCCTTCGAGCTCACGAAACCGTGTGACAAAATCGCGGGCGAGGCGCTGCTGTCGAATGCGATCGCCTTCGAGCAGCCGCGTGATCACCGAGAGGATCTGGCGCGGCTGAACCGGCTTCACGAGGTAGTCGTCCACCTCGATGCCGATGGCCTCGCGCAGCGTGCCTTCGTCCTCGCTCTGTGTGACCATCACGACGGGCATCGCAGGATCGATCGCCCGGATCTCACCGATCAGCTCGAGCCCCCGCCGCCCGGGCATCTGCTCGTCGAGCAGCACGATGCTGTAGGGCTGGCGGCGCAGCAGCGCGAGGGCATCGTCGCCATGGGCCGCGGCGGCCACAGTGAACCCCTGGGCTTCGAGGAAGCGCCGGTGCGCGGCGAGGCCCTCGACTTCGTCATCCACCCAGAGAATGGTCTTGGGCCGCACCATGAGGCCAAAGCTAATGGCGACTGGCGAACGCGGGCAACGCGAACCTATTTTCGCGACGTGCTGTGCGTCCTGTTGGTGCGCTTCAGCTCCATCGGCGATATCCTGCTCACCACGCCGCTCGTGCGCGCGCTCGCCCGCCGCCACCCCGACGCGAAGCTGGTCTACGTCACCAAGCGCGCCATGGCGCCGCTCGTGGCCGACAACCGGCACGTCGCCGAGGTCGTGACGCTCGAGCCGGACGAGCCGATCCGCCATCTCGCCCGTCGCCTGCGGGGGCTCGCACCCACCCACGGGCTCGACCTGCACGGCAGTATCCGCAGCGCCGGGTTGCGACTGCTGGTGCGGTGCCGCTGGTCGGGGTACCGCAAGCGCAAGTTCGCCCGGGCGCTCCTCATTTCCACCAAGCTCGACGCCTATCGTCAGCCCGTGCCCGTCGCCGAGCGCTACTTCGAGGCCGCGCGGCAGCTCGACACCCGGCCCGATGGCGAGCCGCCCGAGTTCTGTCTCGGCGTCGGGGCCACGGAGCGCGCGGCGCAGTGGCTCGCCCAGCGCGGCCTGGCCGGCGCGCGGCTGGCGGCGCTCGCGCCGGGCGCCGCCCACGCCACCAAGCGCTGGCCCATCGCGCACTGGAGCGCGCTCGCCGGGCGCCTGGGTGCCGCAGGCTACCGGTCGGTCGTGGTCGGCGGGCCCGACGACCGTGGGCTCGCCCAGCAGCTCGTGGCCGAGGGCGGGGGGGCAGGGGAAGCGAGCTCGGTCGCGAGCGCCGCCGGCGAGTTTTCGCTCCAGGAGACCGGCGCGCTGCTCGCGCGGGCGCGGGTCGTCGTGTCGGGCGATACCGGTGTCATGCACATGGCCACCGGTGTCGGTACGCCGGTGGTCGCACTGTTCGGGCCTACCGTCGCGCCGTTCGGCTTCTTCCCCTACCGCGCGCGCTCCGTCGTCCTGGAGCGCGCCCTCGACTGCCGCCCGTGTTCCTCGACCGGCACGGCAGCCTGCCCGCTCGGCCACCATCGCTGCCTCGCCGACATCACCCCGGAGGAGGTGGCCGCCGCGGTGGAGCGTCTCGTCGAGTGATCCGCGCCACCACTCCGGCGGAAGAGCGCCTGATCAGTCTCGTCGCCGCGGCGGTGCGGGGGCCCGAGCGTGAGGGCCTGTTCGCCTTGTGGCTCGTCGTCCGCTCGGCCGAGGCCCTGCTGCCGCCGCGGCCGTTGTCCAACAAGAACCACCGGCGCCGGCTCCAGGCGCTCGACGTGCGGCTCGCGAGCCTCGCGCTCCCCGGACCCCTGAAGCGCGCCCTGACGGCGGCGTGCCAGCACCTCGAGCCGGCGACCCCCGACGCCGCGGCCCTGGTGCTGTCCCAGCTGGTCGCGCCAGCGCGCGAGGTGCTGGGCCCCGAGGCGGGAGATGCCATCGCTGTTGCCGCCCGGAGCGCGCGCTTACATCTATACTAGACGCGCAGACGCGTACGCGCCCGTTGACGGCACAGCCGAGCCGCGAGTTCACTCGCGCGCCACGAAGGCGGAACACGTATGGCACCACGAAAACTCGAGCGTCGCCCTTCCCTCGAATCGCTGGTGGAGCGCGTGGACCAGCAGCGCCCCGGCGACGTGCCGGGCGACACCGTGCCCACCGGGTTCCCCTCGATCGACCGGATGCTGGGCGGCGGTCTGCGGCGCCGTGACCTCGTGGTGCTGGGCGGCGACGTCGGCTCAGGCAAGTCCGCGCTCGCGTTGGGCCTGGCGCTGCGTACGGCGCAGGGAACGGGCGTAGCGCTGTTCTCGGGCGAGATGGACGAGGAGCGTCTGCTGGAGCGCGCCCTCGCGATCGAAGGGCGCGCAACCGTGGACGAGCTGCGCAGCGCGAGGCTCAACGATCAGACGCGCGCCGGCATCGGGGGGGCGGCCGTGCGGTTGCGCGACCTGCCCCTCACCGCGTTGCCGCTCGCCGCCCCAGACTTCGAGACGGCGGCGGAACGGCTCGATCCGTTGCGGCAGCTCGGGCTGGTCGTCATCGATTACCTGCAGCTCGTGCCTTCGCCGCGCGGCGTGGTGCGCTCGACGCAGGACGAAGACCTGGCGCTCGTGCTGCAACGCCTCAAGGCGCTTGCGCTCGAGCGGCAGGTGGCGCTGCTCGTCGTGTCGCAGCTGCCGAAGTTCGACGCCAAGCGGCCCAACGCTCGGCCCGCACTCGACGACTTCGGACACTTGGGGGCGATCAAGCAGCACGCCGACGTGGTGCTCGGGATCTACCGGGAGGAGATGTACAACCCGGGACATGGGGTGGACGGGGCGACCGAGCTGATCGTCTTGAAGAACCGCAACGGGCCCACGGGGTTCGTGGACCTGTACTTCTATCGGCGTTGGATGCGGTTCGAAGACATGCTCGACCCCGATCGGTGAACGTTGTAGCTTAGAACGGCGTTGCAGGTTCCACGTCACACGTTGCACGAAGGTGCCGCGTCGTGGAACGTGTAACGTGTAACGTGTAACATGCGACGGGGTTCTCCCATGGCCGGCCACAGCAAGTGGAAACAGATCAAGCGGAAGAAGGCCGTTACCGACCAGCGGCGCGGCGCGCTCTTCACCAAGCTGATCCGTGAGATCACGATCGCCGCCAAGCAGGGCGGTGGCGATCCGGCGGGCAACGCCCGGCTGCGCACCGCCATCGACGCCGCCAAGGCGGAGAACATGCCGCTGGACAACATCGAGCGCGCCGTCCAGAAGGGGACCGGGGAGCTCGAGGGCGTGATCTACGAGGAGGTCAGCTACGAGGGCTACGGTCCCGGCGGAGCGGCCATCTTCATCGAGGCCACCACGGACAACGCCAACCGCACCGTCGCGGAGATCCGTAACGTCTTCCAGCGACACGGCAGCACGCTCGGCGCGGCGAACTCCGTGGCCTGGATGTTCGACCGCAAAGCCCAGGTCACGGTGGACGCCACCCGCGCCGATGAGGACGCCACTATGGAGGCCGTGCTCGACGCCGGTGCGGAGGACATGGTGCGC
>DATHGL010000437.1:0-9602 GCA_035317625.1 Gemmatimonadales bacterium
TCGAACGCGACTTCCGCTCCCCATTCACCACCCAACGACAGCCGCCGTCCCGACTGCCGCTGCGACAGCGTCAGGAGCCGGCGCGCCGGGCGGATCCCCAGCACCAGCCCCACGCGTCGCGCCGCCGCCCGCAACAGCGCCACCGACAATGCGTCATCATAGCGAGCCAGCCCCCCCCGGGCAACGTCGAAGCCGTGCGGCTCGACGCGAAGCTCAAGCTCGGGAAGGTGTTCGAGCACGCGATCCCAGGCGCGGCGCTCCAGCGCCGCCGCGCGCCCCGCGCGCAACACGTCGGCGCCGACTCGCGCCCCCAGCCGTCCGGCGGCGAGCGGCAGCAGCACGGTGCGCACCCAGCTGCGCAGATGCCTCGGGTCGCGATTCGCGGGATCCTCGTGGACGGTAAACCCGCGCGTGGCCACGTGCGCCGCCAGCTCGAGCTTGGTGAACGGCAAGAGCGGCCGCACCAACCCGCCGCGCCGGCGCGCGGGAATCCCGGCGAGACCAGCGGGGGCGCTGCCCCGCAGCAGCCGCAGCACGATCGTCTCGACTTGGTCGTCGCGATGGTGAGCGGTCACGACGTAACGCGCGGTGTAACGCCGCCGCACTTCGCCGAGCCACGCGTAGCGCGCCCGCCGCGCGACGGTCTCCGTGGCCGCCGAGCCCAGCTGCAGCTCGCCGAGCTCGAACGGCAACCCGTACTGCCCGGCCAGCTGGCGAACCGACTGCGCGACCGATCCACTCTCCGGCTGGATGCCATGATCCGCGTGGGCGACCACGAGCGCGAGACCAAGCTCGGGGGCGAGCGCGTGCAGGAGATCGAGCAGCGCCACGGAATCGGCGCCGCCCGACACCGCGACGACGGCGACGCCCGGGTGGCGAAACAGCCGGGTGTGCGTGATGTGGTGCCGGAACCGGGACGACAACGGGGTCATCCTCTATATATAAATGATTGGACAGCCCGGCGGGGCTCGTGTCTTGCCTCCCACCCACGCCGCGCCGTACATATGGAGGGATGCAGCCCGACGCAGTCTACCAGCTGCTCCGGAGTCTCACCTCGCCGGTCGTGGCGATCACGTCCGCGCGGGACGATAAACGCAACGGCATGATCTCCGACAGCGCCGTGCGGGCGTCGATCGTGCCTACGATCCCGCGGCTGTCGCTGTACATCCACAAGTTCAACTACAGCCACGACCTGATCTTCGAGACCGGGCGGTTCGTGCTGCACCTGCTGCGCGACGATCAGTTCGACCTGATCCACCGGCTGGGCTTCGCGAGCGGGCGCGCGCGCGACAAGCTCGCCGACGTCCCGCACCGCTCGGGCGCGCTGGGCGCGCCCGTGCTCAACGACTGCTACGCACACTTCGAGTGCCGCGTGGCGAACGTGATGGACACGGGAAGCTCCACCTGCTTCCTGGGCGACGTTGTGGAGGTGGGCCACGGCGCAGCCGGCGCCGCCCGCGGCGCGGTCATGACGGCCGCTCATTTTCGCGCGCACATGCCCGCCCAGTGGCGCACCGAATACGAGACGCTGCTCCGCGCCGCTCAAGCGTACGCCGCCGAGCGATCCCGAGACATTCGGCCCGTGGTTTGGAAGGGACTGAAGCGGGCTGGGGACGGGGCACCGGGGACGGACGACGGATAGGCTCGCGCACTCGCTCCAACCCGGGCGTTCGAGACTGGGTGTCAAGAGGCAACGCGCCCCGGGGATACCCCGCCCGGGGCGCGTCTATAGCGGCGGTCGGACTCGAACCGACGACCCGCGGATTATGATTCCGCTGCTCTAACCAGCTGAGCTACGCCGCCCAGATTGGCGCACAAGAACTTAGCGAGCGCGCTACGACGGCGGGAGTGGCGGCCCTCGCTACCCCGTGCAGAATGCAAGACGGCTGGAGGAACCGTTGAGTGTGCGACACACCCGTTGCTTCGACTCTACACGCGACCACCGCGCGCCTCGCCGATTACCCCAAATCGGCTTCCGCAAGGCGCGCCGACGCGGTGCGACGCTTGCATGCCGTGCCGGATAGGCCATGAAAACGCTACGTGTTATGCTGCTGGCCTCGCTGGTCGTGAGCTGCCACCTCGACAGGCTCAACAACCCCTCGGGCCCCGCCCTCGAGCGCGCCCGCGGCACCATCGGGGTGGCGTGATGCGCTGCCCGCGTTGCACGCTCGCCGAGCTGTCCGAAACCACCGAGACCTGCGCGCTGTGCGGCTATTCGCCCGGCGCCGCGGCCACTGTGGAGACCGCGGTGCTCCCGACCGAGCTCGACGCGCGCCGTGAGCTCGCGCGTGAGTTTCGGATCGAGCGCCTGCTCGAGCGGTCGCCCGGGACCATCGTGTATCTCGCTCGGGATGCGGCGGACCAGGCGCTGGCCCTGAAGGTCGTGCCCCTCGCCCAGCTCGGAGCACCGGCCGACCGTATCCTGGCGACCATCGACGCGGCCGCGCAACTCGACCACGCTCACATCGTGCCGGTTCACGCCTCCGGTACCACGGACAACTTCCTCTGGTACGCCGCGAGGTACGTGGAGGGCCGCTCCCTCGGGCGGATCCTGCTGACGGTCGGGTCGATCGAGGTTGCCGTGTGTCTGCGGATCTTCGAGCAAGTCGGGAGCGCTCTGGACTATGCGCACCGCCGCGGCGTGACCCACGGTGCCCTGACGGCCGAGTCCATCATCGTGGATGCGAACGAATGGGTACTCGTCGGTGACTTCGGGACGGCGGGGTTGCTCGAGTCTCCGCCTGTCACGGCGCGGGCCGGCGAGCAGGCGGGGGCCGCCGATCAACATGCGCTGGCGGGGCTGGTGCAGCTCTGTTTTACGGGAACGCCGCTCGGCCATGGCCCCCCCAAGACGCCGGGGAACGGCCATCCCGCGGTACCGCTGCACGTCTCACAAGCGTTGCGGCGC
Source organism: Gemmatimonadales bacterium (assembly GCA_035317625.1). GTDB lineage: Bacteria > Gemmatimonadota > Gemmatimonadetes > Gemmatimonadales > GWC2-71-9 > AG41. Next base: position 2,909 of record DATHGL010000437.1, read on the forward strand.
GCGCTGAGCGGCCGGCCGGCGGAGCGGTTCCCCAACATCCTCGACTTCGTGGCGGCCTTGGGCGGCGGCCGGCCGGAACAACAGCGCCCGGCGTGGTTCGGCTCGAAGCCCCGCAAGGGACCGGGCGCCCCGGTCGTCATCGTCGACGCAGACGAAGACCCAGCGGCCGCTGCGCGGCGCGGGGGCAGCCGGAAGGCTGCCGCCGCGGGCCTCGCGGTCGCGGTCGCGGCCACCGCGGCGTGGGTCGGCATGTCGTCCGTCCCCGCGGCGCCGGCGAGCCGGCAGAGCGCCCCCAGCGCCCCCAGCGCGGCCGATGGCCCGTCCGCCTCGGCCGCACCGGCGGCGCCCATCGCGCCGGCCGCACCGGCCCCGCCGGCCGATACGTTGGTGCCGCCCCTTCCGCCTCCCCGCTCGGTGCCTGCGAGCCGTGCGCCGCCGCCGGCACGCGCCTCCCGCCCAGCCGCGGAGCGGCGCGCGCCGGCGCCGGTCGCACCAGCCCCTGTGGAGCGCCGCGCCGAACCCGCGATGCTCTCCGTCAACGCGATTCCGTGGGGCAGCGTGTACCTCGACGGCCGACCCGTGGGGAACACGCCGCAAATCGACATCGCGATGCCGCCCGGGCCGCACCGGCTGCGGGTGGAGCGCGAGGGCTTCCGGCCCTACGACCGCATCATCGAAGTGGCGTCGGGGCAGCGGCTCCGCATCACCGACATCGCGCTGGTGGAGCGGTGACCGTGTCCCGGGTCGGCGTGGCCCTGGCGATCTCGGTGGCGCTCGCCGGCGCACGCGGGTTGCGCGCCCAATCGGCGCGCGATTTGGTGGCGCAGGGTGTGCACGCCTATCGCGCGCTCGAGTACGACGCCGCGGCGGCCTGGCTGCGACGCAGCCTCGCGGACGACGCGGCCGGCACGTTGTCCACAGTCGAGCGGGCCCAAGCCCTCTCGTATCTCGCGGCGACGGAGCTGTTCCGGGGTCAGCGTGACTCGGCGACGTTGGCGTTCCGCGAGATCGTCCTGCTCGATCCGCGGTATCGCCCGGACGAGCTGATCTTCCCGCCGCAGGTGACGAACCTGTTTCAGGAGGTGCGCCGCACGACGAAGGCGGTTGCCGTCGCGGTGCGCCCCGTGACCGAGCTGCGGGTGCGTTCCGAACGGTTCAGCGCCCGCTTGCTCACGAGCTCGCTGGCGGACGTGACGGTCACGCTGGCACGGGAAGACGGGACGCCGATCCGTGAGCTCTACAGCGGGCCCGTGGCCGACAGCCTGATCGTCACCTGGGACGGCCTCACCGCAGCGGGGACCCCCGCGGAGGACGGTCGCTATGTGCTGCGGGTGGCACCGCGTGCCGGTGCCGGCACGGACGGCCTGCGCGCGCGGCAGGTCGCGCTCGACATCAGGCAGCAGCCCCCCGACACCCTCCTCTGGCCGCCCCCGCTCACGACGCCGCCGCTCTTGCCGGAGCGCACGCCCGCGGCACCGGCGCTGCGCCCGCTCGCAGTGGGGCTCGTCGCCGCCGCCGCGGTGGTCGCGCTCCCGTCCGTCGTTGCCAGCGGCAGGAATACGACGGCGGCGCGGTTCGGCGTCGGAGCGGCCGTGGGCGTGTCGGGGCTCGTCGGATTCTTCGCGCGCCGACCGGGCCGCCCGCTCGAGGCAAACGTCCGTGCCAACGCGCCCCAGCGCGAGGCGTGGAACCGACGCTTCGACGCCGTGAAGGCGGAGAACGCCATCCGCCGGAGCATCGTCCGACTGGTCATCCGGGCGGGCCCACAGACCGTCGCGGAAGGGGGGGCCCCGTGAGAGCGGTCGTGCTGACAGCGGCGTTGGTGCTCGCCGCGTCGCTCGCCGCGGGGGCGCAGGAGCGTCCGACGTTCACATTCCACGGGGCCGGCGCGGTCGTGTGGGTGCGGAGCGACACGGCGGGCGGCGCCGTGCGACTGCGCGGGCCGGCCCTCGCGGGCGAAGGGCGCGTGGGCCTCCACGGAGTGACGCTTGGCGTGGGTTTTCTCGAGGGCCGGCTGCGCCCCGTGGGCGCCGCGACGCCGCGTGACCTGATCGAGGGTCGGGTGCTCATCGCCGCGCGGCCGCTGCCCTGGCTCGAGATGAGCGCCGGCCCTGTGGTGCGAGCCTACGTCACCACCGCCGCCACCGAGCGGTGGGTGTTCTGGCAAGCCCGAGCCCGCGTCGACGCACCGATTGTGACGACGACCCTGACGAGCTACCTCGAGCTGTGGCGGGCGCTGTCGTCCCAGGTGAACCAAGCCACGCCCGTCGGTCGGGTGCAGGGCGGCGAGGCGGGCGTCCTGTATCGGCCCCCCCGGGGCTCCGTCTGGATGCGCCTGGGCTATCGCGTGGACGACGCGGCGCTGGGCGCGGGGGGCGAGACGCTCGAAGCGATTAGCCTGGCCGTGGGCGTCGGCAGGCCGTAAGGCGGTCAGCGCGGGGCGAGCGGGTCGGCCTCACGCCCGGCATCGACCTGCGGCACCAGGCGGTACAGTAGCTCACCCTTCCGGATCATGCCGAACTGCTCGCGGGCCGCGCGCTCCTGGGCGGCGGGGTCGGTCTCGAGCGCGTGCGCCAGCCGCTGCAGCGAATCCAGCCGCACCTCCAGGTCCCGGATCGCCCGACGCTCCTCGGCGAGCTGGTGCCGCAACGTGAGCCAGTCGAGCGTCCCGTACTCCCCGGCCTGGAACGCGAGTCCCGCGAGCACGACGGCCGCGACGAGTCCGATCAGTCGCGCGCGCGTCACAACCCGTACAGATGCCGGCCGGGATACGAGGCCGTGTCGCCCAGCTCCTCGGCGATGCGCAGCAGCTGGTTGTACTTCGCGACCCGGTCGGTGCGCGACGCGCTCCCCGTCTTGATCTGGCCGACGCCCGTGGCCACGGCGAGGTCGGCGATGAACGTGTCCTCCGTCTCGCCGGAGCGGTGCGAGATCACGGCGCCATAGCCGTTCGAGCGCGCGTGCTCGATGCACTGCAGCGTCTCGGTGAGCGAGCCGATCTGGTTCAGCTTGATGAGAATCGCGTTCGCCACGCCCTCTTCGATGCCGCGGTCCAGCCGCTCCACGTTGGTGCAGAAGAGGTCGTCCCCCACGAGCTGCACCCGCGCAGACAGCGCTTCGGTGAGCTTCGCCCATCCGGACCAGTCGTCCTCGGCGAGCCCGTCCTCGATCGACACGATCGGATAGCGATCGATCCAACCTTTGTACAGGGCGACCATCTCTTCGGATGACTTGGTTCCCGCGCCGCTTTTCTTGAACACGTAGCTCCCGTCCTGGTACAGCTCGGAGGCAGCCGGATCGAGCGCGATCGCCACGTCCTTCCCCGGCTCGAAGCCGGCGGCCTCGACGGCCGCGATCACGGCCTCGAGCGCCGCCTCGTCGCTCGCGAGGTTGGGCGCGAATCCCCCTTCGTCGCCCACCGCGGTGGAGAGGTTGCGCTTCGCCAGCACCTTCTTGAGCGCGTGGAACACCTCGACACCCATGCGAAGGCCTTCGGGGAAGGTGTCGGCGCCGATCGGCACGATCATGAATTCCTGGAAGTCCACGGTGTTGGCCGCGTGCGCGCCGCCGTTGAGGATGTTCATCATCGGCACGGGGAGGACGTTCGTGACCGGCCCGCCGAGATAGCGGTACAGGGTGAGCCCCGCGTCCTGGGCGGCGGCCCGGGCCACCGCCAGGGACACCGACAGGATGGCGTTCGCGCCGAGGTGGCTCTTGTTGGGCGTGCCGTCGAGGTCGAGCATCGCGTAATCCACCGCGATTTGCTCTTCCGCCGACATGCCCTCGAGGCGCGGGCCGATGACCTCGTTCACGTTCTTCACCGCCTCGAGCACTCCCTTGCCGCCGAAGCGCTTCTGGTCGCCGTCGCGCAGCTCCACCGCCTCGTGCTCACCGGTGGAGGCGCCGCTCGGCACCGCGGCCCGACCCGCAGCGCCGCTCGACAGGGTGACGTCCGCCTCGATGGTCGGGTTGCCCCGGCTGTCGAGGATCTCGCGTGCCCGCACCGAAATGATCGTGCTCATAGTGGCCCCTACCCTAGCGGGCGGCGCCCTCCCCGTCAACGCGCGCCTTGAGGTCGAGGATCGCAGCGCGCACGCGGTCGCGCAGCTCCTGTCGGCGCTCGAGCGTCATCCCGACGGTGAGGATCGGCGCGCCGACCGCGATGCGGATCGGCCGCGGGTGCAGAAACCACCGACCCTTGGGCATGATCTCGAAGGTGTTACGCACGTACAGGGGCACGACCGGCACTTGCGCCGCGATGGCGAGCCCGAACGGCGCGTTCTTGAACGGCAGGAGCTCACCTGTGCGGCTCCGCGTCCCCTCGGGAAACACGACCGCCGACACGCCGCTCCGGATCACCGCCGCGGCGCGCTCGTACGCCTCCAGCGCCCGTCGCGGGTTCGGCCGATCGATCATGATGTGCCCCGCCCGGACCATCGCCCGGCCCACGAGCGGAAGGCTCGCGAGCTCCTGCTTCGCCACCATCCGGACCGACCCGGGCAGCGTGGCGGCCAGCGCCCAGATATCGAACATCGAGGAGTGGTTCGACGCGTACACGACCGGCCCATGAGGAATGCGCTCGATTCCCTCGACCTGCACCGGGGTGCCGGCCGCCCAGAGCAGCTGGCGCGACCAGTCGTTCGTCCCCCAATCGTACACGCCCCCCCCGCCGGGGCGACGCTTGACCCCCAGGAGGGCGGCCAGGATCACCGCTGTGGCGTGGATGACGCTCGACACGACGAGCACCACGTAGAACCACAGCGTGCGGATCATCGCGCCGAAAAATGATCGAACCCGGGGGGGGGCGTTATCCGTCGTCCGTTCTCAGTCATCCGGAGTCCCCGGCCCGCGCTGCAGGTGCCGATGCGCGTCAGGGGCAAGCCCGTCGCGCGGCGAAACGCGCGCGCCTCGTTCTCGGTGAAACGGCGCGGCAGCGCCACGAGCAGCTCGTACTCCTCTCCGCTCCGGGCGGCGGCGCGCGGCGTGACACCGGGCCAGCAGGGAATCCGTTCCAGCTCGATCTGGAGGCGGAGGCCGGACGCCGCGGCGAGGTGCCCGGCGTCTCCCGCCAGGCCGTCCGATACATCGATCATCGCGCGCGCGCCACGCCACGCGAGCCAGCGCCCGGCGGCGATGCGCGGGACGGGGCGCGCGTAGCGGCGTCGCAGGGCAGGCGCGACGCGGCGTCCGGCCCGGAGCGCCGCGAGCGCGAGCCCCGCGCCCCCGAGCCGTCCCGTCACCCACAGCCCGTCTCCGGGACGCGCGCCGCTCCGCCGCACCGGTCGCGCCGCGAGACCGAGCACGCAGACGTCGACCAGGTAGCGAGCCGATCGCACCAGATCGCCGCCCAGCACGCCGGCCCTGACGCTCCGTGCGACGGCGCCGACCCCCGCCATGATCTGAACGGCGGGTGAGGCGTTGCCCGTTGCCCGTTGCACGTTGCTCGGAATCCCGAGGGAGACGAGGACTCCGAGCGGTTGCGCGCCCTCGGCCGCGAGATCGGACAGGGCGGCCGCGGTCGCCCGCCAGCCGATCTCCCGAAACGAGAGCCAGTCGGTGCGGAAGTGCACGCCTTCGAGCGAGAGATCGATGGTCACCGCGAGCGTCCGGCCGCCAACGGGGAGCAGCGCGCAGTCGTCACCCAGGTCGCGGCCCGCCGCGCCGAGCGTCGCGAAAATCGCGCGCAAGCGGTCGAACTCACCCCCTGGGCCCAGCCGGCGCGACCTGCCCGTCACGCCGTCTCCGGCGGCTCCAGGACTGCGAGCGTCGGAGGCCCGAGCGGTTGCGTGTTGGCCCAGGAGCGCCAGATCTCGGGGAGCGCGGCGAGGACGTCGGCGGGGCGGAGGCTCCGCGCGGTCCATTGACGCGCCCCGTGCTCCGCCGCGCGGCCGAGCGCGTGTGCGCCCAACGCGGCCGCCTCGGGCCCGGCGCTGCCGCGCGCCAGGAACGCGCCGATGAAGCCGGCGAGCAGGTCCCCCGATCCGCCGGTGGCGAGTCCCGGGTTGCCGCTCGCCACCACGTGGATCGGGCCGCGCAGATCCGCGATCACCGTGGGGACGCCCTTCAGGAGCACCGTGCCCTTCACCTTCTGGGCCGCCTTCACGGCCGCGGCCCAACGGTCGTTCGCCGCCTGGTCCGCGAGCTGGTCGCCGAACTGCGCGCGGAACTCCCCCAGGTGCGGTGTGAGGACCACCGGACGCTCGGCGGGTCCCTGAAACAGGGTGAGCGCGTCGGCATCGATCACGGTGGGCACCGGACGGCCCGCGAGGACCGCGCTCAGGAATTGGGCGCGCGGTGGATCGCGTCCCAGCCCGGGACCGACCACCAACGCATCGGCCCAGTCGAGCGCCTCGGCGATCGCGGGCTCGAGCTCCGGCCCGAGGGTGGACTCGAGCGTGAGCACGTCGGGGAGGCTCGCGCGCGCCGCCTCGATCGTCTCCTTCCCGGCCACGAGCTTCACCAGGCCGGCGCCGGCGGCGAGCGCGGCCCGCGCCGCGTGCAACGCGGCGCCGGTCATGCCGCTCGCGCCGCCCACCACCGTCACCCGGCCACGATCGCCCTTGTGCATGGTGGGCGCGAGCTTCGGCAGCCGCGCCCCGGCCCACGGGTCGGTGACGAGCACCGACCAGGCGGGATCGGCGGGGGGCAATCCGATATCCACCACCACCACCTTGCCGCACCACTCGCGCGCGAG
>DATHGL010000438.1:0-3898 GCA_035317625.1 Gemmatimonadales bacterium
TCCCCCGCCCGACCGGGAGGGGCACCGCGTAGCGATGCGCTCTGACGACCTGGCACGCTGGGTCCGGGTCAAGGCCGTGTTCCTCGAGGCCCAAAGAAAGCGCAACATCACGGTTGCATTTAAGGGGAGTGCCTGGTATAATACGCAACACCCATGTTGCATATCAACGAACGACTTCTACCTGGTCGCGGAGGGAATCAACCCATGGCAGTCAAAAGCCCAATGCCCAACGACACGAAGAGCACCGATCGGATCGAAAAACGAGTCGTGCTCCGCGCCCCACGCACGCGCGTGTGGCGCGCCCTCACGAACGCGGACGAGTTCAACACCTGGTTCCGGGTCAAGCTCGAGGGCGCGTTTACCGAGGGCAAGCCGATCCGGGGCAGGCTCACCATACCGGGCTACGAGCATGTGACGCTGGAACTGCTGGTCGAGCGCATCGACCCGGAGCGGTACTTCGCCTACCGCTGGCACCCCTACGCCGTCGACCCCGCCGTCGACTACTCGGCCGAGCCCACGACGCTGGTCGAGTTCACGCTCGAGGAAACAGAGGGCGGCACCGCGCTCACGATTGTCGAGTCCGGGTTCGATCGCATCCCGCTCACCCGTCGCGCCGAGGCGTTCCGCATGAACGACAATGGGTGGACCGGGCAGATCAAGCAGCTCTCGAAGTATGTCGAGTAAACGCAGCGCCGCGCTGCAGTTGCCCCCCCCCGGCGCGGTGCCGCTGTTCGCCGCGTTGGGCGACGCGACTCGGCTCCGGCTGCTGGGACGCCTGTCCGCCGGCGGGCCTCTTTCGATAACACGTCTCAGTGAAGGGACCGGCGTGACGCGTCAGGCGATTACGCGCCACCTCCACGCCCTCGGGCGTGTGGGGCTCGTGCGCCACGCCCGCCGGGGGCGTGAGCGGGTGTGGGACCTGAACCGCGAACGGCTGGAGAGAGCAAAGCGATACATCGAACAGATCGCGGCCCAATGGGACGACGCGGCCGAACGCTTGAGGGCGTTCGTCGAAGACTGACGCTACTTCAACAACAAGGGGAGAAGAGCGATGACGAAGCACAAGACCGGGACACGTGAACAGTGGCTCGCAGCCCGGCTCGAGCTGCTCAAGGCGGAGAAGGAGCTGACGCGGCGCAGCGACGACCTGGCGCGGCGGCGGCAGGAGCTGCCGTGGGTCCGGATCGACAAGTCGTACCGATTCGAGACCGACGAGGGGAGCGCCTCGCTGGCAGACCTCTTTCGAGGGCGCTCGCAGCTCCTCGTCTACCACTTCATGTTCGGGCCCGACTACACGGCGGGGTGTCCGTCCTGCTCGGCGATCGCGGACGGTTTCAACGGCTCCGTCGTCCACCTGGCCAACCACGACGTCACCCTTGCGGCGGTGTCGCGGGCGCCGCTCGCGAAGCTGCAGGCGTACGAGCGACGGATGGGGTGGTCGTTTCCGTGGGCGTCCTCGCTCGGAGGGGACTTCAACTTCGACTTCAACGTCTCGCTCACTGAGGAGCAACAGCGCGAGGGGGTCGAATACAACTACCGACGCGAGGCTGCGTTGACGGTACGCGGGATCGGCGACTCACTGACGAAACGCGGCGAGGGGCCTGTCGCCGAGGTCGCGGCCATGACCGGAACCGACGTGGCCACGTACACGCGCGAGAGGCCGGGCATGAGCGCGTTCGTGCTCGAAGACGGCGTCGTCTACCACACCTATTCCACCTATGCGTGCGGAGTGGACGGCCTCTGGGGCATGTACCAGTGGCTCGACCGCGCACCCAGGGGGCGCAACGAGACGGGCATCTGGTGGCGCCGCCACGACGAGTACGACAGAGGCTGAGCGATGTCGATGGTGTGGATGCCGATGCCCGGACAGACCTGGCCCGGCGCTGCGGCGTCGTTCCTTTGCATGTGGGTCGTGATGATGGTGGCGATGATGCTGCCGTCCTTGGTCCCGACGCTGTGGCGCTACCACCAGGCCGGCCTCGGTCGGCTGACGGCGCTCGTGGGCGTGGGTTACTTCTTCGTCTGGACCGTGTTCGGAATGGCCGCTTTCCCGCTGGGCGTCGCGCTGGCGGCGATCGAGCTGCGGCAGCCGGCGCTGGCGCGCGCCGTACCGATCGGGGTCGGTGTGGTCGTCCTGATGGCCGGCTCCCTCCAGCTCACCGCGTGGAAGGCGCGTCACCTTGCCTGGTGCCGGGAGGCGCCCGGGCGCGGCCGTATGCTGCCGGCCGCCGCCGGCACGGCCTGGCGACACGGCCTGCGCCTCGGCCTCCACTGCAGCCACTGCTGTGTCGGTCTGATGGCGATCCTGCTGGTCATGGGGGTCATGGACCTTCGCGCGATGGCTGTCGTCGCGGCCGCCATCACCGTCGAACGTCTCGCACCAGCCGGTGAGCGCGTCGCGCGAGCCACCGGGGCCGTGGTCATTGGGGCAGGGTTGGTTCTGATCGCGCGAGCAGCCGGCCTCGGATGACGCATCCGTATCGTACCGCGTCGTGTACCTGCGCGCTAGATTGCGGTACGGTGATCAACTTCCACAACTACCGGGTGCTAAAGTGGATGACCACGGTGATATCATGACCCTCGTTGCCCCCCCCTCGCCCCCGCCACCCGGTCCCGGTGTCGACCGCCTCTATCCGACGCTGACGCCGGCGCAGCTCGCGCGCATCGCCCCCCACGGACGGCGGCGCCAGGTCGCGCAAGGTGAGGTACTGGTGCAGGCCGGAGAAAGCACGGCGCGGTTCTTTGTCGTGCTCGCCGGTCGCATCGACGTCGTCCGCCCATCGGCCGCCGAGGAGGTCGTGGTGTCGTTCGGCCCGGGGATGTTCACGGGCGAAGTCACCATGTTGTCAGGCCGCCGCGGGCTCGCCCAGATCCGAGCGGGAGTGGACAGCGAGGTCATCGAAGTCGGTCGGGACGACCTGCTGGGGCTCATCCAGACCGACGGCGAGCTGAGCGCCATCTTCATGCGCGCCTTCATCCTGCGCCGGGTGGAGTTGATCGCCCGCGGCGTCAGCGACGTCGTGGTCCTCGGGTCGCCTCATTGCCAGGGGACCCTCCGTATCCGTGAGTTCCTCACCCGAAACGGGCATCCCCACACCATGCTCGACCTGGACCGCGACGCCGGCGTCCAGGAGCTGCTCGATCGCTTCCACGTCACCGCCGCTGACATACCCGTGGTCATCACGTGCAGCGAGGTCGTGCTCCGCAACCCGACCAATCAGCAGATCGCTGACGCCTTGGGCTTCAACGACGCGATCGATCAAACCCACATCCGCGACCTGGTCATCGTCGGCGCAGGACCCGCGGGGCTGGCGGCGGCGGTGTATGGGGCGTCGGAAGGATTGGATGTCCTGGTCGTCGAGGCGACCGCGCCCGGGGGCCAAGCCGGCGCGAGCTCCCGGATCGAGAACTACCTCGGGTTTCCGACCGGGATCTCCGGTCTGGACCTGGCGGCACGCGCCGGCACCCAAGCGCAGAAGTTCGGGGCTCAGCTGATGATCGGGAACGGTGCCAGACGCCTGGCGTGCGACCGCACGCCGCACGCGCTCGAGATCGGCGACGCGCAGCGGCTGCCGGCGCGCGCCGTGATCATCGCTACCGGCGCCGAGTATCGGCGCCTGGCGATCGCCAACCTGCCGCAGTTCGAGGGCGCGGGGGTGTACTACGCCGCGACCTTCATGGAGGCGCAGCTATGCGCCGGTGACGAGGTGATCGTCGTGGGCGCCGGCAACTCAGCGGGCCAGGCCGCCGTCTTTCTCGCGCAGACCGCCCGGCGGGTGCATATGCTGATTCGCTCGGGGGGCCTGGCCGACACCATGTCGCGCTACCTGATCCGCCGCATCGAGGACCATCCGGCCATCGTGCGCCACGTGCACACCGAGATCACGAGCCTCGAGGG
>DATHGL010000439.1:0-2806 GCA_035317625.1 Gemmatimonadales bacterium
GCGCGTGGCGGGAGCGAGGAACCACACGCGCAACAGCACCGCGGCGCGGTCCGCGTAGCGCTCGTCGCCGGTGAAGTAGTAGGCCAGTGCGAGTGTGCCGACGGCGCCAGTCAGCGCCCCGAGTCGCGGAGCGTCGTAGTCATTCCGGATCTGGGGGTTGCGCTCGCCGTCGCGGCGGATGTAGGGGAGGCCGTTCGGCTTGGTGGAGTCGGGCCACCAGTACGGCGCCATGCTCACATAGTCGTGCTTGTCGCCGCTCGGCGGCGTGCGCTGCTTGTCCATCACCGAGAACGGCCCCGCCTTGAGCACCGCCTCGGCCTCCCTCACGAGCCGGTCGTAGGCCGGACGGAGCCTCGAGTCGCCGGCCGCGAGCCGCTGCTTCGCCCGGTCGAGGGCCTCGGCGCGCATCGAGTACACCCGGGGCCGTGCGGCGGCTGGCGTGGCCCGGAGCGGTGTTTGGGCCGCGGCGCTGGGCTGCAGGCCGAGGGAGCATAGGACGAGCGCGGCGGTACGCGGGGAAACGCGGGTAAACCCGCGGCTCGGCAGTGCCCGTAAACGGGCGCGCTCGGGTCGAACATCACGCCGGTTCACCGGCACGGCCGAGTCGCGGCTTGAGCCGCGGACTCGTGTCCCCGCGACCACCAGGGGCTTTGGGAATCCCGTTGCCGCAACACCCGCACCGCGGAGATGCTCCCCCGCCATACGCGCGTCATGGGGCGCCGACCCTGAGCGCGATACGAAGCGCGGCGGGCTCGAGCCCCTCGCCTTCAGCCGTCAGGGTGGCCGTCCCCGCGCGCTCCCCAGCCCGGAGGATTACGAGCGCCTTGCCGTTGACGAGGTTCACACGATCGGCCTTGAACGATGCGTGGCTGATCTGGTCGCCATTGTCGACGCCCACGATCCGCGCATCACCGCTCACCCGGACACGCACCACCTGTTCAGCCGTCGGCACGGGGATGCCCGCGCGGTCGAGCACCTGCACCGTGACGAACGACAGATCATCCCCGTCGGCGCGGAGCTCGGAGCGATCGGGGGCGAGCGCGACGCGCACGGGCGGGCCGGCGGTTTTCACCTCCGCCGTCGCCATCACCGCCCCACCCTTGTGCGCCACCGCCCGCAGCGTCCCCGGTGCGTACGCGACGCGCCACATCAGATGGAACACATCGCCCTGCTTCCGCTTCACGCCGAGAGACGTGCCGTTCAGGAACAGCTCCACCTCGTCCGCGTTGGTGTAGGCCCACACGTCGATGGTGTCGCCCGGCGTCCAATTCCAGTGCGGAAAGACGTGCAGCATCGGACGGTCCGTCCACACGCTCTGGTACAGGTAGTAGGGGTCCTTCGGAAACCCGGCGAGATCCACGATCCCGAAGTAGGAGCTGCGCGCGGGCCAGTCATACGGCGTGGGCTCACCCAGGTAGTCGAACCCGGACCAGATGAACATCCCCGAAAGGAATGGGTACCGCTCGAACAGGCGCAGCGATTCTTCGTGCAGCGAGCCCCAGAATGCCTTCCGGTCATCATATGACGAGAGCCGGTAGTTCTTGTTCGGCTGAGGTCCGCTGTCCTTCACGTACGGCGTTGCGTAGCTGGCTACACTGTCGGAAGGCTGCTCGTAGACCCCGCGGCTGTTGAGCGCCGACATCGCCTCGGTGATGATGAGCTTCTCCCCCGGAAACTGCGCCGGAAGATTCGGCCAGGCCTCGTGGTGGTAGTTGTGGCCGAGCAGGTCGAGGGCGCCGGCATGAAACAGCGGGTTTGCCGGACTGCCGTTGTTGTTCGCTGACGTAATGGGCCGGGTGGGGTCGAGGCGTCGCACGATTCCGGCGAGCTCGCGAGCAATTGGAATCGCGGTCGTGTCGCCGTTGGTCCATTGCTCCATGACCTCGTTCCCGATGCTCCACATGAGGACGCTGGGGTGGTTCCGGTCGCGCCGCACCATGTCCGACAGGTCGCGCACGTGCCACGAGTCCCAGTCCAGGTGGTAGTCGTACTTGGTTTTCTCCTTCTTCCACATGTCGAACGCCTCGTCCAGCACGATGACGCCCATGCGGTCGGCGAGATCAAGCAGCTCCGGAGCGGGCGGGTTGTGCGACGTGCGGATGGCGTTGACGCCCATCTCCTTCATTATCTGGAGCTGCCGCTCCAGGGCGCGGGTGTTCACGGCCGCGCCGAGCGCCCCCAGGTCGTGGTGCAGGCACACGCCCCGGATCTTGAGCCGTTGCCCGTTGAGGATGAACCCGCGATCGACATCGAACGCAAAGTTCCGCACCCCGAACGACGTCGTATAATCGTCGCACAGCTGGCTCCGGCACGTCACCCGCGAGACGGCCCGGTAGAGATACGGGCGTTCCACCGACCACACCATGGGGTTCCTGACGACCAGCTCGTGCGCGATCTCCGTGAGGGAGTCCGCCGGGATCCGCCCGTCCGACGACGCGGCCGCTACCTCGTTGCCCGCGGCGTCGTACACGAGCGTCCGCAGCGTGATCGCCTGGTCGGTGTGCGACGCGTTGCGGATGGTCGTCCGCAGCGTCACGCGGGCCGAGCCCGAGCTCACCTCAGCCGTCGTGACGTAGGTGCCCCACTGATCGACGTGCACCGGATCGGTCATGACGAGGCGGACGTGACGGTAGATCCCGGAGCCCGAGTACCAGCGCGAGTTAGGCTGCTGCGAGTTATCCACCCGCACGGCGATCACGTTCCGTTCGCGACCGTAGCGCAGGTGCGGGGTCAGCTCGTAGCGGAAGGAGCTGTACCCGTAGGGCCGTTTCCCGAGGTAGTGGCTGTTGATCCAGACCTGGCTGTT
>DATHGL010000440.1:0-5366 GCA_035317625.1 Gemmatimonadales bacterium
TGTCGGGCCGCACGGTGACGTGGACGAGCAGCAACACGACGGTCGCGACGGTGAGCGCGAGCGGGCTCGTGACGGGGAAGGTGGCGGGGAGCGCGACCATCACGGCGACGAGCGAGGGGCAGAGCGGGACGTCCGCGCTCACGGTCACCGCGGCACCGCCGCCGGGGACGTCGCAGTTCAAACATGTGTTCATCGTGACGGAAGAAAACCACGGCTACTCGAGCGTCATCGGCACCACGTCGATGCCGTACCTGAGCGGCCTGGCGCAACAGTACGGGCTGGCGACGCAGTACTACGCGAACACGCACCCGTCGATCGGCAACTATTTCATGCTGTCGACCGGCCAGATCATCACGAACAACGACAGCTACTCGACCATCGTGACGGTCGACAACGTCGTGCGAAGGCTGCTCGCGGCGGGCAAGACGTGGAAGTCGTACGCGGAGGGCCTGCCGTCCGTCGGGTTCACCGGCGCGACCTCGGGTCGGTACGCCCGCAAGCACAACATCTTCGCGCTGCTCTCGGACGTGGTGAACGATCCGGTGCAGGTCAATAACCTGGTGCCGTTCACGCGGTTCGCCACGGACCTGGCGAACGGAACGCTGCCGACCTTCTCGAATATCGTGCCGGATCTGTGCAACGACGCTCACGATTGCTCGCTCACCGTGGCGGATACGTGGCTCCGGACCAACATCGATCCACTGATCCACAGCGCGACGTTCCAGGACGGCGGGTTGCTGATCATCGTGTTCGACGAGGCGTCCAGCAGCGATGCCACCAACGGCGGCGGGCGGATCGTCTGGGTGGCGGTGAGCCCCAAGTCGAAACTCGGCTATCAGGCAACCACGCTGTACCAGCACCACAGCACGCTGCGCCTGATGCTGAAAGGGCTCGGGGTGACGGTGTTCCCGGGTGCGGCGTCGAGCGCGCCTGACATGAACGAGTTCTTCACCCCATGACGCTCCGTCAGGCGCTCCAGCGACGCTTCGTCGCACTCTTCGCCGGGACGCTGGCGGTCGGACTCGCCGTGCAATCGTGCGAGACACCGCAGGGGACACGGCTAGCCGTCGTTGTCCAGGTTGCCGTGACGCCCCCGGCAGCGACCACGCTCGTCGGACAAACCGTACAGCTGACCGCGACACCGCAAGACGCGAGCGGGAATCCGGTCACCGGCCGGACGGTCATCTGGTCGAGCAGTAACACGACGATCGCGACGGTGAGCACGAGCGGGCTCGTGACGGGGAAGGTGGCGGGCTCGGCGACGATCACGGCGACGAGCGAGGGGCAGAGCGGCACGGCGGCGATCACGGTGACGGCGGTGCCGCCGGTGCCGGTGGCGTCGGTGGCGGTGAGCCCGGCCTCGGCCAGCGTGCCAGTGGGCCAGACGGTGCAGCTCACCGCGACGCCGCGGGACGCCAACGGGAACGCCCTGTCCGGGCGCACGATCACCTGGGCGAGCAGCAACCCGACGGTCGCGACGGTGAGCACGAGCGGGCTCGTGACGGGGAAGGTGGCGGGCGCGGCGACGATCATCGCGACGAGCGAGGGGCAGAGCGGCACCGCGGCCGTGACCGTTCCGGCGCCACCGCCGCCGGGCTGCCCGACGAGCTCGCTCGCGTGGCTGAACAGCGCGTTTACCGCGCAAACGGGGTCCTTCACGGCCCAGTTTGACGCGACGCCGAACGGGGCGTCTCTCGATGGCGTCACCGGGCTGTCGGCGGGGGCGGCCGCCGCGTACGCGGGCCTCGCCGTCGCCGTCCGCTTCAACGCGGCGGGCCAGATCGATGCACGGAACGGCGGGGCGTACGCCGCGGCCAGCGTCATTGGGTTCACCGCCGGCACGAGCTACCGGTTCCGGCTCGTGGTGGACGTTCCGTCCCACACCTATTCGGCCTACGTGACGCCGGCCGGGGGCACGGAAGTCACGATCGGCACGGGCTTCGCGTTCCGGACCGAACAAGCCGCCGTGACGCAGCTGGCCAACTGGGCGATGTTCTCCGATTCCGGGACACACACGGTCTGCAACTTCACGATCACGTCGAGTCCGCCGCCCGTGCCCGTGGCCGCGGTGACGGTCAGCCCGACGGCGGCGAGCGTCCCGGTGGGCCAGACGGTGCAGCTCACCGCGACGCCGCGGGACGCCAACGGGAACGCCCTGTCCGGGCGGACGATCACCTGGTCGAGCAGCAACACGACGATCGCGACGGTGAGCACGAGCGGGCTCGTGACGGGGAAGGTGGCGGGCTCGGCGACGATCACGGCGACGAGTGAGGGGCAGAGCGGCACCGCGGCCATCACCGTTCCGGCGCCGCCGCCGCCGGTGCCCGTGGCGTCGGTGGCCGTGACGCCGGCGACGGCGTCGGTGAACGAAGGGAAGACGGTGCAGCTGACGGCGACGCCGAAGGACGCGAACGGCGGCACGCTGTCGGGCCGCACGGTCACCTGGACGAGCAGCAACACGACGGTCGCGACGGTGAGCGCGAGCGGGCTCGTGACGGGGAAGGTGGCGGGGAGCGCGACGATCACGGCGACCAGCGAAGGCCAGAGCGGCACGTCCGCCGTCACGGTGGTGCACGTGCCGGTGGCGTCGGTGAGCGTGGCGCCGGCGACGGCGAGCGTGGTGGCGGGCGGGACCGTGCAGCTCACGGCGACGCCGAAGGACGCGAGCGGCGGCACGCTGTCGGGCCGCACGGTGACGTGGACGAGCAGCAACACGACGGTCGCGACGGTGAGCGCGAGCGGGCTCGTGACGGGGAAGGTGGCGGGGAGCGCGACCATCACGGCGACGAGCGAGGGGCAGAGCGGTACGTCCGCGCTCACGGTCACCGCGGCACCGCCGCCGGGCTCGGGTGTGGTGCTCGTGGGCGCGGGCGACGTGGCCGGCTGCTCCACGAACGAGGACGAAGCGACGGCGAAACTGCTCGATGCCATCCCCGGCACCGTGTTCACGGCGGGCGACAACGCGTATACGGACGGCAGCGATGCGAACTACGCGCAGTGCTATGCGCCCACGTGGGGACGGCACAAGGCGCGGACCCGCCCGGCGGCGGGGAACCACGACTATCACCAAACGAACGCCCTGGGCTACTGGCGGTACTTCGGTCGGGCGGGGGGCGACTCGGCGAAGTACTACTACAGCTATGACCTGGGCGGTTGGCACATCATCGCCCTGAATAGCAACATCTCCATGAGCGCCGGCTCGGCGCAGGAGCAGTGGCTGCGCGCCGATCTCGCGGCCAGCACGAAGCAGTGCGTGCTCGCCTACTGGCACCACCCCCGGTTCAGTTCGGGAACCCACGGCAGCTCGACTTCGCCCCAGCCCCTGTGGCAGGCCCTGTACGACAACAACGCGGACATCGTCGTGTCGGGTCACGACCACAATTACCAGCGCTTCGCGCCGCAGACCCCGACCGGTGTGGCAGACCCGGTCCGCGGGATCCGCGAATTCGTGGTCGGCACGGGCGGCGAGAGCCACTACAACTTCACGACGCCGATCGCCAACACGCAAGCGTACAACACCACCGCGTCGGGCGTGCTGAAGCTGACGCTCTACGTCGATCACTATGATTGGCAGTTCATCCCGATTGCCGGACAGAGCTACACGGACTCGGGTAGCGGGTCCTGTCACTAACTGGACGAGGAGCTAAGACCATGACGTTCAAACACAAGTTGTCCGCCCGACTGGCGCTTCTAAAGGATGCGCTGGTGATCGTTCTTCTCGCGGCGCTCGCCTGCGAGATGCCAGTGGTTTCCCCCGATCCAGATCCAACCTTGAGTCTGCACGTCAGTCCGACGTTTGTAACGATGCCGACCAACGGTACCAGCCAGCTGATGGCCGTGGCCCTTACGGCGACCGGTGATACCGGCACTGTTGCGGTGACGTGGAGCATGACGAGCGGCACCATGACAGACACGAGCACGAACAGTGGCCGGCACTACGGCCGCTATAAGGCCGGCACGGACACGGGCACGTTCAAGGTCATCGCCCGCGGCAACGGGCAGAACAACATTTCTGATACGGCGACGATGACGGTTATCCCACCCTCCGTGGCCTCGGTGGCGGTGACGCCGGCGCTCGCGAGCGTACCGGTCGGGGCGAGCGTGCAGCTCGCCGCCGTCGTGAAGGATGCCGGCGGCACCGTGCTGTCCGGGCGCATCACGACCTGGGCGAGTAGCGCCCCCTCGGTGGCGTATGTGAACAGCACGGGGCTTGTGACCGGTGCCGCGGCGGGCTCCGCGACGATCACCGCGACCAGCGAAGGGACGAATGGCTCGTCGACCGTCACGGTCACGAGCCCGCCCGCGCCGGTCGCGTCGGTGGCGGTGACGCCCGCCTCGGCCAGCGTCCTGGTCGGTCAGACGGTCCAGTTGACCGCGACCCCACGGGATGCGAACGGCAGTGCGCTCGGCGGCCGCGCGGTCGCCTGGTCGAGCAGCAACAATGCGATCGCGAGTGTGAGCGGCACGGGCCTGGTGACGGGCGCCGCGGCGGGCTCCGCAACGATCACGGCGACGAGCGAAGGGCAGAGCGGCTCGTCGTCCATCACGGTCACGAGCACGCCCGTGCCGGTGGCGTCGGTGCAGGTGACACCCGCCTCGGACAGCGTCCTGGTCGGTCAGACGGTCCAGTTGACCGCGACCCCGCGGGATGCGAACGGCAGCGCGCTCGGCGGCCGCGCGGTCGCCTGGTCGAGCAGCAACAATGCGATCGCGAGTGTGAGCAGCGCGGGTCTGGTGAGGGGCGTGGCGGCGGGCTCAACAACGATCATGGCGACGAGCGAAGGGCAGAGCGGCTCGTCGTCCATCACGGTCACGAGCGCGCCCGTGCCGGTGGCGTCGGTGCAGGTGACGCCCGCCTCGGCCAGCCTCCTGGTGGGCCGGACTGTCGCGCTGACCGCGACGCCGAAAGACGCGGGTGGCAATGCGTTGAGCGGTCGAACGGTGACGTGGACGACCAACAACGCGAACGTCGCGACGGTGAGCACGAGCGGCCTCGTCACGGCGAAGGTAGCGGGTGGGGCGACGATCAGTGCGACCAGTGAAGGTCAGAGCGGCGGGGCCAGCATCACGGTCCAGCTCGCGCCGGTCGCCTCGGTGACCGTCAGCCCGGACGCTACCAGCGTCGCCGTGGGTGGCACCTACCAATTCGTCGCGATCCTGAAGGACGCCGCCGGCAACCAGCTGAGCGGCCGGACGGTGGCGTGGTCGAGCAGCATTACGGCCGTCGCGACCGTCAGCTCGAGTGGGCTGGCGCGCGGTGTGGCGACGGGGATCACCACCATCAGCGCCTTGAGCGAAGGCATCACGGGGACCGCTGCGCTCACGGTGCTCACGCCGCCGCCGGTGGGCCAGTGCGGGGCGTGGCC
>DATHGL010000441.1:0-6504 GCA_035317625.1 Gemmatimonadales bacterium
CGTCCCCCCTTCCCCGGCAGTGCATAGCCAAGCCCCTCGACTTCCAGCGCCGGAATCACGGAGCCGAGGCGAGGACCATGAGAAACCGTTCGTCATCGCTCTGTCCCTGCCATCGGGCGCCCAGTCCAGCCTCCGAGAGAATGCGGAGGAAGGTGTCCACGGCGTACTTATAGGAGTGGTTCATGGCGAGCCGCTCCCCGCGGGCGAGCTTCACGACTTCGCCGCCCATGAGGGGCTCCACGTCCCGGCTCGCCCGGAAGTGCTTTGGGATCAGGTGCAGGCCCGGGAGACGCGCATCGGCCGTAGCTTCGAACACCAGCTCGCCATCGGCGTCGCGGATGCCGACAGCGTTGAGCGGCGCCCAGGCGAAGCGACGGTTCAGGGGGTTGTCATAGCCGGCGACCGTCGCGTCGCCGGCGTAGATCTCGCCGTCCACGAGGAGCGTGTCGCCCGGCCGCAGCAGCTGCGCGAGCTCGCGTGCCTCCGCGATCGGATCAAAGGCGCCGAGCGTGTTCCCGATGAGCAGGACGAGCCGGCGCGGCGTCTCAGGCTCGGCCCCGAGCGCCGCGAGCGCCGCGAGATGCGCTGGGGCCGTGAAATCGGCCTTGATCCCGTGGGCGGGAAAGCCGGCGTCGCGTGCGCCGGCGCACGCCATTTCGAGCAGCGCCTGGCTCGTATCCACCGCCACGTAGGAGGCGCGGGCGCCGCGGTCCCGCAGCGCCTCCAGCAGGAGCAGATCCTTGTCCCCTTGCCCGGACCCGAGGCTCATCACCTCGAGTGGGGCCGGCGCAAACAAGCGTGCGATCTCCGCGCGGGAGCGCGCGATGAGTGAGCGCGACCGCACAAAATTGCGGTACGCTCCGTCGGAGCACAGCGCCAGCCACGCGCGCACCGACAGGGGGAACCAGTAGAAGAACTTCTCCGGCAACCGCCTCGCGTGAAACGCCGAAACAAACTGGTCCGCGAGATCGTTCTCGGTCAGCAGCGTATGAATTGGAATCATCAAGCGTTGAGAGTTACCGGTTGACGGGCGCGGCGGCAACCCGTAGGATTCCCCGAACGGCCGTCTTTTTTCTCCCAGCCTGAGGAGGATGTATGCAGATCGTCGAGATGCAGGAGCTCGTGCCCAGCTGTCATCGTCCCGAGATCGTCGAGACGGCGGAGCTGGTGCCCACCTGCCACTCCTAACGGAGCGGTTCGATGCGCCCGGGGGCCCGGACTGACGTCGGGCCCCCGCTGCGTTTCTTGACCTCCGGACCCCGCCTGGGGTTCGGGGCCTGGGCGGTGGGAGGGACGGGCTGGGGCGCGGCCAGCGCCGAAGCCGATCGCCTCGCCGCCATCCACCGCGCGCTCGAGTGTGGCATCACGTTCTTCGACACTGCGCCGACGTACGGCGACGGCGCATCCGAAACGCTACTCGGCCGGGCGCTCAAGGTCGATCGCGACCGCGTCGCGATCGCCACGAAAGTCGGCCCCCGCGACGACCCCCGCCGCTCGCTCGAGGCATCCCTGCGGCGTCTCGCAACGGACTACGTGGACCTGGTGCAGCTGCACGAAACGCTCGAAGGCTGGGAGCGGCAGCTCGAGCAGCTCCACGCGCTGCAGGAGAAAGGGAAGGCGCTGGGGATCGGGCTCTGCAATGCCACCCCCCGCCCGCTCGCGCGAGCGCTGGACCTCGCGCCCGTGGTCGCGTACCAGGGACCCTACAACCTGTTCGATCGGGACGTGGAGCAGCGGGAGCTGCCCCTGTGCCGCGAGCGTCGGATCGCGTTCCTGGCCTACCGGCCTCTCGCCGCGGGACTCCTGAGCGGGAAGTACCCCGTCCCACCGGAGTTCCCCGCAGCCGACCATCGAAGCAAGATCTATTGGTTCAAGGGCAGGGAGTTCGAGCGCCGACGGACGGTCGTTGAGCAACTGGGCTCGATCGCCCGTCGGCTCGACATGCCGCTGCCGGCCCTCGCGCTCGCCTGGGTGCTGGCACAACCGGGCGTGGGTGTCGTGCTGGCGGGGGCGCGGAGCAGCGAGCAGGTCGACCAAAACGTCGCGGGCAGCCAACACGTACCACCCAGCACCTTGTCCGAAATCGACGATATCGTGGCGGGAGCGTTCCCGCCGCTCCGTGCCACGGACGACCTCAAGCGCCAGGCTGCCACCTGGGGCGAGCGCGAGCGTTTCATCGTCGCGCGGCTGGACGGCAAGACGAGCGCCGAGACGATCGCCGCCCTGTGGACCGACGGCAACGCGACCCCCATGGTCGCGGCGCAGGTCAAGATATTTTGTGACCAACTCGCCGAACGCGGGTTGGTAGGATAGTGCGGCATGCGGAATACGGAATTGATGGTCGGCGCGTTCTATAACCCTCACCTGGGGGCGGAGCTCACTCGGGCAGAAGGGATCGACCATCTGGCGATGGCCGACCCCCCGGCCGCGAGCGACCCGTGGTGGCCGGCGATCCGCGAACGCTACACCCTGCTGCTGCACGACTACCTGGGCCAGCTCTCGGAACCACTCGATGAGCGGTCGATCCAGCGCGCGCGGGCGCTCGCCGAATTGTACCGCTCGCCGTGGGTGGCGGAGCACTTCCAGTGCCTGCACACCGAGGACGGGAGCTACAACTTGAACTATGTGTTCCCGCCACTCTACACGGACGAGTTCCTCGAGCGCTTCATCCGCAACGCCACCGCCCTGCAGGCGCGACTCGACCAGCCGCTGGTGATGGAGAACATCCCCGGCTTTTTCGACGTGAAGGCGAGCCAGATGCCGGAGCCGGTGTGGCTGCGCCGCTTCTTCGGGGCGACCGGCGCGGGCTTCCTGCTCGATCTGCCGCACGTCTGGCTCGAGGCGCATTATCGCGATCTGCGGCCGGAGCGCTGGCTCGCCGAGTTCCCGCTGGACCATGTGGTGGAGCTGCACGTCGCGGGTGTCGAGGAGGATGCCGATCTCCAAGGACCGTGGATCGCGCCGGCGGAGCCCTCGGACGAGATGCTCGCCTTCGCCGCACACGCGCTCAGCCGCTGTCCGCGCGCCAAGGCCGTCACGTTTGATGCGTTTTCGCCCTCGTTGACGGCGGAGGTCGTGTTCCGAAGCGTGGACCGCATTCGGAGGGCGCTGTGAAAGCGCTCGCCGTCGCCCTGATCGCGCTCCTGTCGTCGGACCTGGCGATTCCAGCGGGCACGCACATCCCCATCCGCTTCGTGCAGCGGATCACGAGCGGCAGGGACACCGTCGGGACCCCGGTGCTGGTGCAGACGATGGGCGCCCTGGTGCGGGACTCCTGCGTCGTGGTCCTGCCCTACATGCGAGCGAAGGGACGGATCGTCGTCTCGAAGCGAGGCGGCCGGTTTGGCCGGCACGGCAGGCTCGGGCTGCGGTTCGACTCCCTGGAAGTCCGTTCCGGGCGCTGGGTGGCGATGTCCGGCCTGCTCGACACGCTCGAGTACGCTGGGCCGAGAGCGCTCGGGGACTCGGGGCTCGTCTCGAGCGGGAAGACATCAGGCGTCGGGGTCGGCAAGAGACTGGTGCCAGCCGGCGTCGTGGCCGCCGTGGACTTCGACGTCATTCCCGTCGCGCTGCTCGGCGGCTTCTCACTGGTCCACCGGGGACCGCCGGTGCGCATCCTCGCGGGCGAGCTCGGCGGCGTCCGGTTGACCGAGCCGCTGGTCCTCCCGGACGCAGAGCGGTGCGAGCCCGTGACGGCACACCACGAGCTGACCGAGCTCCCGGCGCTGCCGCAGTTCGTCCCCCGCTCCGAAAACCGCGGCGGGACCGTGTTCGGCGACCCGTTCAACGTGCTGCTGGTCGGCACCGCGGGCGAGATCGACAGCGCGTTTCGGGTCGCGGGGTGGCTGCCCGCGGAGAAGCCGTCGGTCTGGGCGGTCACGAAGGAGGTGACGGCGGCGATCGCCGGCCGGCCCGCCATCACCGCCCCTGTGAGCACGCAGTACTTCGAGGGACGGCCGCAGGACCTCGCGTACGAGCTGGCAGGTCCGAATGTCCGCATCCGCCACCACATCCGGATCTGGCTGCTCGACAGTCTTTCACTCGTCTGGGTGGGCGCCGCGAACAAGGACGTCGGGGTGATCTTCAAGCCGTGGGAGCCCCAGGCGACGCATCGCATCGACGCGCACACCGATGGGGAGCGCGACCGGGTGGTCCACGACCTCGAGGCGAGCGGCTGCGGCGACCTCGCGGATTACGTGATGCTCCCGGGCGCCGTCACCGCAGCGCGGAACGTCTCCGGCCAGAAGATCGTCTCCGACGGCCGGACGGCCATAGTGCGGTTGCGCCGCTGCGAGCCCACGGACACGACGTGACCGGCATGCCGAGCGATCGGGCTGTACAGGACTCCGTGATCCGCGCCCTTGCCGACGCGCCCTACCGGGCATCGGTCCAGTGGCGGCGCCAGGGGCTCGCGGACCCCGACCACGTGGAGCGCTACGCGCGGTTCCTGGCGCGGCACTTCTACCACGAGCGGATCGTGCAGTTCTTCAAGTACTCGCGCGCACTCGCCCGCGTGACGGGGCGCGCGCCCGAGGTCATCCTCAAGTCTCCGGCCTTCGACGCCCTGCTGCCCACGCTCGTGCTCGGCAGCCGCGAGACGGCGGCGGCGGTGGCGCGGCTCGTGACGGCGTACGTCGCGGCCGGCGGGATGCCCATTCCCTACCTGGCGGATCTCCTGCGGTACGAGGAGGCGATGATGGTGGTCGAGGCGGGGCCACGCGTCTGGCGGGATGGTACTCCCACAGAGGGAGCAGGGAGCGGGGAGCGGTACGCTCCCGAGAAGGTAGAGGGAACGGTGCTGCTGGAACTGGCTTTCGATCTTCCCGCCGTCCTTCCCAGGCTGCTCCAGCCCTGGACGGAGGCACCTCAGGCGCCCGAGCGACGCACGAAGCTCCTTGTCGCGCGGTCGCGGCACGGGCGGGTCGCGGTCGCGCGCAGCGACGGGAGCGTGGCGGCGGTGATCGGGCTCGCGGATGGTCGGCGGACGCTCGAGGACCTGGCGGCTGAAACGGGCCTCGCGTCCGAGGCGCTCGCGCAAACGCTGCGCGAGCTCGTCGATCTGGGCGCGGTGCGCTTCTCGACGGGGAGCTGATGGAGGTTCAGATCTTCGGTGTGAGGAAGAGTACCGACACCCGCGCGGCGCTCCGATTCTTCTCGGAGCGGCGCATCAAGACCCATTTCGTCGTAGTTTCCTTCATCGCCATGCCAACGGAGCCACCCGTGACCACCAAATACGAAAGCGCCGACCTACTGCTCAAGCTGTACGACCTGCGCCGCGAGCCGGTGATGCGCAAGGCGCGCGCCTGGTTCCGCGAGCAGTTCACCCCCACGAGCACCGAGGAGGTACTGAGCGTCTACCGCGGGAAGCGCAGCGCGCCTTATCGGATGGTGACGACGTACTGGAACATGGCGGCGGCGCTCGTGCTGCACGGCGCCATCGAGGAGCAGATGTTCGCCGACGTGAACGGCGAGCACATCATGGTGTTCGCGAGGCTCCAGCCGTTCCTCACGGAGCTGCGGGGCCTGCTCAACAACCCCGGCTACCTCGACAAGCTGGAGCAGGTCATCCTGCAGATGCCGGACGCCCAGGCGCGGCTCGCCCGGTTCCGCCGTCCCGCCAAGCCGACCAAGGCCGGCACGGGCAAGGGTCCGCGGAGGGCGGCATGACCGCCGCGACCATCCCGCGCCCCGAGCCGTCCGAGTACGCGCCTCATTACGAGACCTACATCTCGAAGGTCCCCGAGGGGAACCTCCTGAAGGCCCTCGAGGACCAGCGGCGCGAGACCCAGCAGCTGCTCGGCGGCCTATCCGAGGCGAAGGCCCTGCACCGCTACGCGCCGGACAAGTGGAGCATCAAAGAGGTGCTCGGCCACGTGATGGACAGTGAGCGCGTGTTCTGCTACCGCGCGTTGCGCTTCGCGCGGGCCGACGGGTCACCCCTCCCGGGGTTCGACGAGAAGGCGTGGGTGCCGGCCGGGCGGTTCGACGGACGATCGCTCAAGGATCTCGCCGCCGAGCTCGACGCCGTGCGGCGGGCGACCATCGCGCTGTTGTCGAGCCTCGACGCCGAGGCGCTGACACGGCGCGGGACGGCGAACAACAACCCGATCACCGTGCGCGCGCTCGCCTGGATCATCGCCGGGCACGAGCGCCACCACCTGGGCATCGTGCGGGAGCGCTATCTCGCGTGAACCCGGCGATCGTTCTGCTCCTCGCGGTCACCGCGACGCAGGGAGACTCCGGCAGCTTCGTCATCAGCAACTTCCGGTTCGCGAGCGGCGAAACGCTGCCCGAGCTGCGGCTGCACTACCGGACGCTCGGCCGCCCGCGGCGCGACGCCGCCGGCGTCGTACGGAACGCCGTGCTGATCCTGCACGGCACCGGCGGGGCGGGCGGGCAGTTCCTGTCACCGGTGTTCGCGGCCGAGCTGTACGGCGCCGGGCAGCCGCTCGATACCGCCACGCATTACCTCATCCTGCCCGACAACATCGGCCACGGCCGCTC
>DATHGL010000442.1:0-5417 GCA_035317625.1 Gemmatimonadales bacterium
CCAGGCGCAGGGTCTCGGCCCAGCGCGCGGCGGGGTAGACGTGCACCGAGAGGACCGGCCCGAAGATCTCCTCGCACATCGTGCGATAGGTCGGGTCTTGGGTCTCCAAGAGGGTCGGCTGAATGAAGTAGCCCTCGGCGTCCGCTGCACCGCCGCCGAAGAGGACCTTCACGCCGGGGGCCTGCTTCGCGGCGTCGATGTAGCTCTTGATCTTGTCGAATGCCTTCCGGTCGATCACCGCCCCCATGAAGTTCCGAAAATCGGCAGGGTCTCCCACCTTGACCTCGGCGAGCATCTCGAGCATGCGGTCGCGAACCCTGGGCCAGAGCGCGTCCGGGACGTAGGCGCGCGACGCGGCGCTGCACTTCTGACCCTGATACTCGAAGGCGCCGCGCACCATGCCGGTGGCGAGCGCGTCCGCGTCCGCGCTCGCGTGAGCGAGGATGAAGTCCTTGCCGCCCGTCTCGCCGACCAGGCGCGGGTAGGCCGCGTAGGAGGTGAGGTGGGCGGTCGCCTGTTGCCAGAGCGCCTGAAACACCTCGGTCGAGCCCGTGAAATGGATCCCGGCGAACGCGCGATCGGCCAGCAGCCGCTCCGACACCTGAGCCGACGGACCGGGGACGAAGTTGATCACCCCCGGCGGGAGGCCGGCCTCCTCCAGGAGCCGCATGATGAAATAATTCGACAGCACCGCCGTCGCCGCGGGCTTCCACACCACCGTATTGCCCATGATGGCCGGGGCGGTGGGCAGATTCCCACCGATCGAGGTGAAGTTGAAGGGCGTGATCGCATACACGAACCCTTCGAGAGGCCGGTAGTCGAGGTAATTCCAGACGCCGGCGACCGAGAGCGGCTGCTCGCCATAGATCCGCTCGGCGTACTGGACGTTGAAGCGGAAGAAGTCAATCAGCTCACACGCGGCGTCGATCTCCGCCTGGTGCGCGGTCTTCGACTGGCCGAGCATGGTGGCCGCGTTTACAATCGGGCGATACCGCGTGGCGAGCAGGTCCGCGGCCTTGAGAAACACGGCGGCCCGCCGCTCGAACCCCCAGGCCGACCAGTCGCGCCACGCATCCCGCGCCGCGGCGATCGCCGCCTGCACCTCTCCAGGCCCGGCCTGATGCGCCTTGGCGAGCACGTGGCGGTGGCAGTGGGGCATGACGACGTCGGCGGTCTTCCCGGTGCGGACCTCTTTGCCGCCGATGAGGAGGGGGATCTCGTGTTGGCGGCCGGAGAGGTCCTTCAGGGTGCGCTTGAGGTCCGCCCGCTCCTGGCTGGTCGGGGCATAGCTCAAGACCGGCTCGTTGACGGGCGTGGGGATCTTGGGAGTGCTGTTCATGGTGAGAAATCTAACCGTTGTAAGACGCTACGACGCCACGGGGTACGAGTGTGCCAGAACCACTTACAACAGGAGCGTCGTAGCGTGGTGGAACTCTCGAACGTTCGTACAGTGATGACCATTCACCCGAACACCCGAATCGGCCACGTCCACCTCACGGTTTCCGACCTCGATCGCGCACTCGCGTTCTACCGCGACGTGCTGGGATTCGAGGTCATGAGCCGGTACGGGCGGGACGCCGTGTTCCTCTCGGCTGGTGGCTACCATCATCATATCGGGCTCAACACCTGGGCGGGCCGCGGGGCTCCCGCGCCGGCGCCGGGGACCACGGGCCTGTATCACTTCGCGATTCTCTACCCGGACCGCCGGAGCCTCGCCGCCGCGCTCCGCCGCCTGCTCGACGCCGGCGTGCCGCTCGAGGGAGCGTCCGACCATGGCGTGAGCGAGGCGATCTACCTGCGGGACCCCGACGGGAACGGCGTGGAGCTGTACCGGGACCGCCCGGAAGCGGAGTGGCCGCGAGACGCAGACGGCGGCCTGGAGATGTCCACGCGGGCACTCGACTTGGAACGACTGCTCGCTGCGCTCGAATAGCGTCAGCGTTTCCCCTTCACGAGTAGGCTATCGCTGACTTTCACCGCCTGTACCAGCGTCGGCGCTGTTTGCGGGCCGCGCGGGATCATTCCCGGGAGGTTCGCCAGCTCGTAGGCCGACACCGCCATGACCGCGGACGCCTGCATGAGGTCCGCCGCGATGGCCATGTCGTACGTGTCCGACTGCGAGTGATGGGTGTGGTTGTAGCCGCGCTCGAGTTGGTTGAAGTTGAAGCCCGGAACTCCGTACGGCAGGAACGACAGGTGGTCGGTTCCCGTCTTGGTGCGGTTCACCACGGAGTCGGCGCCGAGGCTGGCCACGGGCGAGAGGACGGCGCGCCACAACCCCTCCAGGTCAGTCCGCCCCTGGAGCGCCTGGCCGGTGATCGCACCCGTGCCGTTGTCGAGCACGATGACCGCCTGGATCGAGTCGGCTTCGTCAGCGTGCGCCTCCGCGTACTTGCGCGACCCGATGAGCCCCTGCTCCTCCCCGGTGAAGAGCACGAACCGGATCGTGCGCTTGGGCTTCAAGCCCGATTGTGCGATGACGCGGGCCGCCTCGAGCGTACACATCGCGCCGGTCCCGTTGTCGGTCGTGCCCGTGCCGAGATCCCACGAGTCGAGGTGCGCGCCGACGATCACCACCTCACCCGGGCGCTCCGTGCCGCGGATCTCGGCGACGGTGTTCCACTGCGGGACCGAGTCCCGGGTCAGCGTGTTCGTGATGCTCACCGCGAGCCGCGGCGTGGTGCCCGCCTGGAGCAGGCGGTCGAACATGACGTAGTCCTCGTGGGCCGCAACGATCTGGGGCAGCGGCAGGATGCGGTTGGGGGAACCGCTCATGTTGAGGAGCGCGTGCTCTTTGCCGGCGTCCACCACGATGCCCAGTGCGCCGGCACGCTGCAGCAGGTGTGGGACGTCGTTCGAGAACTGCTGCATGCGCGCCCGGAGGCTCGAGTCGGCGTCCCGGAACGGTGTGAACACGCTGCGAACGAAGTCCCGCTGGCGCTGCGAGTCGGCGGCGCTCATGGCGGGGCCGTCGCCGTTCCACACGGGCGAGGGCGGGCGCGTCATGACCCAGGCGCGTCGCACGCGATGGCGGTAGACGGCGAAGCTGTCGGGGGTGCTGGCGTCGATGCGCACGACGGGGCCGGTGAGCGTCGCGCCGCCCGTGCCTGGCGCCCAGGCCCAGCTCGCGACCGTCACGTCGTGGGTGCGGGGCGCGGTCATGCGCGCACGGATCGGTCCCCGCGTCCACGTGCCGCCGAACTGCCAGACCTCGAGCCGCGCGTCGAGGCCGTAGGCCCTGAACCGCTCGGCCGTCCAGTCGTTCGCCCGGCGGGCGGCGGGCGATCCCGTGAGCCGCGGACCGATCACGTCGCTCAGGTGCCACAAATTCTCCAGCAATTCGGAATGGTTCAGGGCCTGATCGATCAGGACGCCGGCGCCGGCGGTGTCGACGTTCAGGTCTTGAGCGGACGCGGGGCGGGGGCAGAGTGCAACGAGCGCGGCGAGCGCGGCGAGCGCGGCGGCCGTCGAGAACCGGAGACGCATCACGGTGGAGATCCTCGCGGGAATCAGGGTTCTCTAGGCTACGCGCGGCGGCGCTCGTGCGTTACGACGGCACGCGCTCGGGCTCGAGATCGACGGATCGCTGCGCGGGAATGGGGAGCGTCACCGTCATGGTGGTTCCACCACCCACGGCCGACTGCACGGCGACGCTGCCGGCGAACATGTTGCGAACCACGCTCTGCACCACGACGAGACCCATACCGCTTCCCTCACCGAACTCCTTCGTGGTGAAGCCGGGCTCGAAGATCCGCTCCAGGTCCGCGGGACGGATGCCCGCCCCCTCGTCCTGGACGGTCAGCCGCACGGCGTTCCCCACGTGCGCCAAGGCGACCCGGATCGGCGCGGGCCGGGCGGCGCTCGCGTCCGCGGCGTTACGGATCAGGTTCACGAGCAGGTCGTAGAGGGCGTTGGGGTCGCCCTTCAAGTACATGGTTTCGAGCGTGGAGTCGAACTCGAGCGGGATGCGCTTTTCCTTGAGCACGCGGCTCTCGAGGGTGCAGCATGAGCGGACCACGCGCACGGCGTCGAACCGCTCCGACCGCGCCAGGGCGCCGCGCGCGCGATCCTTGATCGCCCGGAGAAAGCTTACGCAGCGATCGACGTCCTCGACGACCTGGCCGAGCTCGTCGAGGAGCTCGAGCCGTTGGCCGGCCGGAACCTCCGTCCAGCGGCCCAGAGATTCCATGGCGAGCTGCAGGCCGGCGCGAGCGGCCGTCAGCGGGTTCGCCAGCTCGTGCGCGATGATCCCGGGCAGCGTCATGATGTCCTGGAGCGGGTCCGCCCGGGCGGCCGGAGGCCGGCCGAGGGTCGGCTCGCGGCGGTCGAGGAGACCGAGGCAGAGCCCCGCCAGCTCGAGCGTCAGCCGGTCGCGGCTGCGGCGTTCCCGGCCGTCGGGCGGCGGCGTGGGCGGTCGCGTGCGCACCGGGGCGACCACCCAGAACCCTTCGGATGCCGCGCGGCACCCCACCCACCGGCTGCCCTGCACGATGGCGATGTTCCAGCGCCGCAGCGTGGCGTCGACGTCCAGATTGGTGGCGTGATGGGTCGGGGCGGGCTCGCTCGAGCTCTGCGGCTCGAGCTCGGCGCGGGCCGAGACGGTCCAGACGGTCACGGGGCGACCGCCGAGGGCGACGCTTGCCTGCCGCAGGATCTCGCGGCTGCCTTCGACAAATGTCTCCGGTTCCGTCACCGAGGCTCCTCGCACTACATATGCGTCGAACTGGAGGGGTCGTCAAGCAACGAGCTGCCGGGGATCGCTTGACAGGTGTTTGCGCGCGGGTGAGCATAGCGCTACTGCGACGCGCCGTGCGTTCCAGCCGCCCGGAGGACCCATGCCGTCCCGCCGTTTTCACACAGCCTGGTACCTGCTCGCGCTGTTCGTGCCGGCGAGCCTTTACGCCCAAGAAGCGGGCGTCATCCGCGGTCGCGTGACGGATGCCGCGAGCGGGCAGCCGGTCGGCGACGCGCGGGTCACCGTCGAGCGAACCAAGTTCGCCACGAGCACCTCGTCGAACGGTGAGTACGTCTTGGCCGCGGTTCCGGCAGGCCACTACACCTTACTGGTGCGCCGTGTGGGGTACGCCGTAGCCCGGCGCGAGGTGGATGTTGGCCCCGGGGAAGCGGCGGAGGCCGACATTCCGCTGCGCGCCGCCGCGGTGTCGCTCGACGCGATCGTGGTCACCGGCACTGGGGCGCCCGCCGAACGCAGAGTGCTGGGCAACACGATCGAGAGCGTACCCGGCGAGGCGGTGAGCCAGGCTCCCGGCGCCACGACCGTCGACCAGGCGCTGGCGGGCAAGGTCACCGGCGCGTTGATATCGCAGAGCACGGGGGTGCCGGGCGGCCAGGTCAGCGTCCGGCTGCGGGGTACGAGCACTATCCTTGGCAACGCCGAGCCGCTGTGGGTGGTGGAC
>DATHGL010000443.1:0-3324 GCA_035317625.1 Gemmatimonadales bacterium
GGATCCCCTGGTGTACGACGTCCCCGTGCTCGGCGAGCTTGCGGTCACGATCGCGCTCGGGGTCGTGCCTGCGGAGGTCACGGGGCATCCCGGCTCCCGGACCACCTCGTTTCTTCAGGCCGGCCGATGGGTGTCGGCTGCCGAGCTGCCGGATGCGGCGACGACCGATCACTGGTATGTCATCGCGGGGCTCGATGTCGTGGCGGACGGCGCCGCCGTGGTCGCGCTGGGCAACTCGATCACCGACGGCCGCGGCTCCGGCACCGACCGGAACAACCGCTGGCCCGACAATCTCGCGCGGCGCCTGCGGGCCGACCCGCGCACCCGCCACGTCGCCGTGCTGAACGCCGGCATCGGCGGCAACAGCGTGATCGCGGGCGGGCTCGGCCCGCCGGCGCTGGCGCGGCTCGACCGCGACGTCCTCGCGCAGCGCGGGGCGCGTTGGGTCATCCTGCTGGAAGGCGTCAACGATATCGGAGGCGCGCGGGAGCCGGGGAGCGCCGCCCTAGTGGCGCGGAGCCTCCTCGTCGCTTACCGGACGATCATCGATCGCGTGCACGCTCGGGGCCTTCGCATCTATGGCGCCACGATCCCGCCGTTCGGCGGATCGCAGTACGACGGAGCCGAGCGCGAGGCGGCGCGGCAGAGCGTCAACGAATGGATCCGCGAGAGCGGCGCGTTCGACGCCGTCATCGACTTCGATGCCGCGCTGAGCGATCCCGCAGCGCCCCGGCGCCTCCTGCCGTGGGCCGACACGGGCGACCATCTCCACCCCAACGAGGCGGGGTACCGCCTGATGGCCGATGCCGTCGACTTGAGTCTGTTCATGTCGCCGTGAGCGCGTTCCTGACGGGCGTCACGGCCGCCATGCGGGGGCTCGCGCTCGTGCGTAAAAGTGATAAGATGACCATTCCACTCTTCGCCCGTCGGAGGTCCTGACATGCGTCGCCATTCGATGCATCCACGCACCTGGTCTGTCCCCCTCGTTCTGGTGCTGGTGATGAATAGCTGCGGCGAGCTCGCCGGGCCCGGCGGCTACACGGTCACCTACCGTGCGAACCTGGCCGGGATCGCCACGATCGACTCGATCTACTACGGGAACGGCAGCGAGCAGTGCACATCGAATTGCACCGCCGACAGCACCATGCAGCGGGTCGTCGCGCCGGCGACCCCGGCGACCAATCCGTCGTGGGTCGTGATCCTGAGCAACGTGTCCCCTGGAGCATTGCTCGAGGTGCACCTGTTCGGGAGCGGCACCAACGCCGGCACCGCCCAGCTCGTGCGGCTGTGGATGACAGCCGAGGGAGCGCTCTCGGGCGACAGCGTCAGCGCGACGACCGCCACGGGCGCGAAGTTCACCGAAGACCTTGCGCCGCGTCGTCTCTAGGCTGCTTGACAACCCGCCACGCGGGGGTAGAATCGTCGCCCCAGTGACGTGGTGATCTTATGACTTGGTGACGGAGGAGGTCCTGATGCGATGCGGCATCCTCGTGCTGGCCGCCTGTAGCGCTGCCTTCAGTACCGACGTCCAGGCCCAGGGAAGCATCACTGGCAAGGTCACGGCCGCCCAGGATGGTCGGCCCATCGCGGGCGCGAGCGTCATGGTGATCGGCACCAACCGTACGGGCCGGACCGACACGTCTGGCACGTATCACATCGTCGAAGTGCCGTCCGGGACCCGGCAGGTCCGGGCACGCCTCCTGGGATTCGCGGCGCTCACGCAAACCGTGGAGGTGCCAGTCGCGGATGTCGTCACCGCTGATTTCCAGCTCGTCGCGGCGGCGATGCAGCTCGAGGGGGTCGTCGTCGTCGGCTACGGCACGCAGGAGCGGCGCGACCTGACCGGCTCCGTTGCGTCAGTGACCGCTGAACAGATTGCCGAGGTCCCCACGTCCAACCCGATGCAGGCGATCCAGGCCAAGGTGGCAGGCGTGGACGTCGTCGCGGGCGGGGGCTACCGGCCCGGCGTTCCGATGAACGTAACGGTGCGCGGCATCCGGTCCATCGCGGCGGGCAACCAGCCGCTCTACGTCGTGGACGGCGTGCCGCTGGCGGGGGGCATCGAGGATTTCAACCCAGCGACCATCCAGTCCATCGAGGTTCTGAAGGACGCGTCGGCGACGGCCGTGTACGGGAGCCGCGGCTCCAACGGCGTCATCCTGATCACGACGCGCCGCGGCGCGGAGGGCGCTCCCGACAACAGCATCCGTGTCACGTACGACGCGCAGTACGGCCCGCAGAGCGCACTGCACCTCGTGGATATGATGAACGGGCCGCAGGCGATCGCGGAGCGGCGCGAGGCGGCGCGCTCCGCCGGCCGCCCCACCGACAACGCGAGCGTCTTCACTCCTGACGAGCTCCCGCAGGTGCTGTGCGCCTCGGATGCCGCGTACCAGGCCTCCCATCCGGGGTGCGCGACCGGAACGGACTGGCAGCGCATGGTGCTGCGCACCGGCGCACAGCAACGCCATCAGCTCAGCCTCACGTCCGTCTCCGGCACGTCCCGGCTCACGCTCACCGGCAGCTACT
Organism: Gemmatimonadales bacterium; assembly: GCA_035317625.1. Classification (GTDB taxonomy): domain Bacteria; phylum Gemmatimonadota; class Gemmatimonadetes; order Gemmatimonadales; family GWC2-71-9; genus AG41. Next base: position 2,530 of record DATHGL010000443.1, read on the forward strand.
TCGACCAGGACGGCATCTCGCTCGAACAGGGGTATCGCCAGTATTCCGGCACCGTGAGCTTCGAGAACACGTACCAGCGGCTCCGGGTCGGCGTCACGGCTACGGGCACGCGGTCCACTGCGGACTTGGGCGCCGACGCATCGCTGTGGGGTGAGGCGCTGGCGAACAACCCGCTGGGCCTTCCGTACGACAGCGCCGGCGTCCCCTCCGCCGTCCTGTGCGGCATCTGCACGCTCAAGATCAAGCCCACGCCCGACGCGCTGCGCGTGAACCCGCTGCGGCAGGCCGAGGGTTTCGTGCGCCAGCAGACACGGAATCGGCTGTTCGGCTCGATCTTCGCCGAGCTGCAGCTGGGACGCGGCCTCTCGTACCGCCTGAACTTCGGTCCCGATCTCGGGAACCGCATGGACGGGCAGTTCCAGGGCGCGAACGTCGTCCTGAACCAGACGCCGATCGGTAACGCACAGGCGCAGCGGACCGACGCCGAACAATTCGCCTACACGTTGGACCAGCTGCTGATGTGGAATCGCACCGTGGGGAGTCACCGCTTCGACGTGACCGCGCTGTACGGGATTCAGTCGGACCGCACCACCACCACCACCGCAGAAGCCCGCAACCTCCCCTACGATTCGCAACTCTGGTACAACCTCGGCACCGGCGAGAGTCCTCAGCCGCCGCAGAGCACGCTGAGCGTGTGGAAGCTGGCCTCCTACATGGGCCGCATCAACTACGCGCTCAAAGACCGCTACCTGCTCACGTTGACGGGCCGCTGGGACGGCTCGAGCCGCCTGGGGG
>DATHGL010000444.1:0-8377 GCA_035317625.1 Gemmatimonadales bacterium
TGGAGGCCACGCTGGCATTGTACCGGGACCGAGCGACGAGCCTCCGCGAGATTCCCGTCCTCCGGATGCTTACCGAAGACGTCACGCAAATACGTCAACGCGCAGAGGCGTTGCACACAGGCGTGGGCACAGACGCCGAAATCGTCGAGGGCGAGTCGGAAGTCGGCGGCGGCTCGTTTCCGGGCGCCAAGCTGAGGACGTGGCTCGTCCAGCTCAACCCCCAACACCTGGCACCTGACACCGTGGCGGCGAGGTTGCGGGGAGGCGACCCCCCCATCATCGCCCGGATCGCCGACGATCGCGTGGTGCTCGATCCCCGCACGATCTTCCCCGACGAGCTCGAGGCCGTCGCCCGCGCCGTGCGGGCCGCGCTCGATGCCTGACGCCGGCGCCCGAGCCGCGTTCCTCGACCGCGATGGCACGATCGTGGACGATCCGCCGCCCGGATTCCTGCACGACCCCGCCGCGGTGCGCCTGCTCCCCGGCGCCGCGCAGGCGATCCGCCGGCTGAACGACGCGGGCTGGCTCGTGATCACGGTATCCAACCAGTCCGGGATCGCGCGCGGCCTGTACGACGCGGCCGCCTACGGCGCCGTCCAGCGCCGCCTCGAGGAGCTGCTGGCCGCGCATGGCGCGCGGCTCGACGGCGCCTACTTCTGTCCGCACCATCCCGAGATCACGGGACCGTGCGAGTGCCGCAAGCCGGGCGTGAAGCTGTTTCGCGACGCGCAAGTCGCCCTGGGGCTCGACCTCGCCCGCTGCTACTGGGTGGGCGACCGCCTCAGCGATGTGGGACCGGCGCGGGCGCTCGGCGGGCACGGGCTGCTGGTGGCGACGGGACGCGGGGTCGCGCACGCGGCAGAGGCGCGCGCCCTCGAGGTCCCCGTCGTGCCGGACCTCGCCGCCGCCGCCGCCGCGATTGTGCGCGGCGGCTAGCGCCCGCAGATTTGCGGGGCGACATGGAGCCTTGGAGAGTGGTCGCCCTGCTCGCGCTCGCCTCGGGCGCCGTCGCCGCACAGGGTACGCCGACGGCCACCCCCCGGGCGCCGCGGGGGACCATCGCCGTGCGGGACACCGTGCGCGATTCGCTCACGCGGCGGGACGTCCTGCTCCCGCGGGAAAGCACCTACGCGCAGGAGTGGCGGCTCGCCGGACGCGCCGGCCAGACGGTGACCATCGATCTCGCGGCCGACGCGTTCGACGCCTATGCGTTCCTGCTCGGCCCCGGCCTCGACGCCGCGCCGCCTCAGGACGATGACTCCGGCGGCCGCTGCAACGCGCGACTCACCGTACGGCTGCCTCGGACCGGAGATTACTTCATCGTGGTGACGAGCAGCGAGCGGTTCGCGACCGGGGCGTTCACCCTCACCGTCGCCGCCGGACCGAAGCCGGTCGCCCTCGCCCCCTGCACCCGATGACGCCGGTTCGGGTCGCGGTGCTCGTCTCGGGCGGCGGGACCAACCTGCAGGCGCTGCTCGACGTCCTCGCGGAATCGCCGGTCGCGCGGGTGTCGCGCGTCGTGTCGAGCCGCGCGGAGGCGGGAGCGCTCGAGCGCGCCCGGCGCGCCGGCGTGCCCACGGCGGTGCTGGCGGATCCCACCGACGCCGCCGAGATCGTCGCGGCCGCGGGTGACGCCGGGCTCGTCGTGCTCGCGGGATATCTCAAGCGTGTGCCGGCCGCCGTGGTCACGCGGTTTCGGTGGCGCCTGATTAATATCCATCCGGCCCTGCTCCCCGGGTTCGGCGGGCCTGGAATGTACGGCCGCCGCCTGCACGAGGCCGTGCTCGCGAGTGGCGCGGCAGTCTCCGGCGCGACGGCGCATTACGTGGACGAGGAGCTCGATCGGGGTGCGATCATCGCCCAGTGGCCGGTGCCGGTCCGTTCGGACGACACACCGGAGTCACTCGCGGCCCGCGTGCTCGAAGTCGAGCATCGCCTGCTGCCGCAAGTGGTGATGGAGCTGGCTCGGTTGGGACCGCCGCAGAGGCCCGTGCGGCTCGGCGCGCACGGTTCGACGTTCGTCACGGGAGACAAACTTGTTATCGATCTCGACACTGCGGCGGACGGGCGGACGGGCGGACGGGCGGACCGCTAAGGCGGGGCTCGTCGCGTGTGTCTTCCTGTCCGCCCCTCCGCCGGTCAGCCTGGCCGCCCAGGGCGACGTCGACCGCCTCGCGTTCCGGTTCGCCGCGATGACCGCGGTCACGGGACTCGAGCAAGCGATGGGCGATTCGCTGCTGGCGCTCCTGCCGGGGAGCACACGCGACCGCGCGGGCAACGTCACGCTCACGCTGGGCCAGGGCGCGCCGAACCGGCTCCTCACCTGCCCGCTCGACGAGGTCGGCTACGTGGTCGGCAACATCCTGCCCGACGGCTACTTGCTCTTGCGGCGGGTGGGAGCGCGGGTGACGTATCCCTTGTTCGATCAACAGCTCGAGGGGCACCGCGTGACGGTGTCCGGCGCGCGGGGGCCCGTCCCCGGAGTGGTCGCGGTGAAGTCGACGCATCTGGCGCGCGGCCGCGGCGAGCTCGGTGCGCCCGATCCCGTCTTCACGGTGGACAACGCCTACGTGGACGTCGGCGCCGGCTCGGCGGCCGAGGTCCGCGGACTCGGGATCGCCCTGCTCGCACCCGTGACGCTCGCCAAGCAACCGCTGGCCTATGGCGACCGGCTGCTCGCCGCACCCGCCGCCGGGCGGCGCGCCGCCTGCGCCGCGTTGGCGGCCGCGGTGCGGGCCAAGCCCAAGGTCAAGGGCACTGTCGTGGTCGCGTTCACCGTGCAGAGCCTGTATGCGACCAACGCCGGGCTCGGGACGGTGACGACCCTGCTCGGGTCATTCGACGACACGAAGACCGTCACGTTGCCGACGCACTACGTCGACACTGCGGTGGAAACGGTGGCGCTCAGGGATGCGGACGCTCTCACCCAAGAGCTCGTGACGTGGATGGAGGGGAGATGAAGCCCGTTCGAGCGACGGTCATGGCGGTCCTTTGTCTAGCCGTCTATCCGTCTAACCCTCTCACCGCTCAGGACTCCCCCCGCATCTGCGAAGCGCAATCCCTCTTGGCCCAGCTCGTGGAGATCTACGGCGTCTCCGGCGCCGAGGGCCCGGTGCGGGAGGCGGTGCAGCGGCTGCTGCCTGCCTGGGCCAAGTCGCAGACCGACACCGCCGGAAACCTCTGGGTGCGGGTCGGGCAGGGGACTCCGGCCGTCGTGTTCATCGCGCACCTGGATGAGATCGGCTTCCGGGTAACGGGGATCCGCGACGACGGCTCGCTCGAGCTCGAGACCCGGGGTGGCTTCATCACGTCGCTGTTCGAGGCGCAGCCGGCGCTCGTACACACCGACCGGGGCGTCGTCCCGGGCGTCTTCATTCCACGCGACTCCGGCTTTGCGCGACACACGACACCCCCGCTCCGGGTCGACATCGGTGCGACCTCGCGCGCGGCTGCCATAGCTCGGGGCGTAGGCCCCGGGCAGACCATCACCATGCCCAAGCGGTACGTCCGACTCGCCGGGACACGCGCCACCGGCCGTTCATTCGACGACCGTGTCGGCTCGGCCGCACAACTCCTCGCGCTGCGGCACCTCGATCGCGCGGCGCTCAAGCATCAGGTCGTGTTCGTCTGGAGCACGCGCGAGGAGATCGGACTGGAAGGCGCCCAGGCGGCGGCCGCAACCCTCGGCGCGACGGTGCGCCGCGTGCACGCGATCGACACATTCGTCTCCGCCGATTCGCCGCTCGAGCTGCCCAACTTCGCCGTGGCGCCGATCGGTCAGGGCGCGGTGGCGCGGGCGGTCGACAACTCGTCCGTGACGCCGCCGGCCTACGTGGACTCGCTGGTGCGCGTCGCGCGAGCGCGCGGCGTGGCGCTGCAGGTGGGCACCACCAATGGCGGCAACGACGGCTCCGTGTTCACGCGATTCGGCGTCGTGGACGTGGCGATCGGCTGGCCGCTCCGCTACTCCCACTCGCCCGCCGAAGTGGTGGACCTGAAGGATGTCGCGAGCCTCGCTGACCTGATCCGGGCCGTCGCCGAGACGTGGTGACCGCCCGAGCGCTGCTGTCTGTCTCGGACAAACGCGGCATCCTGGAGTTCGCCCGCGCACTCGTCGCGCTCGGCTGGGAGATCGTGTCGACCGGCGGGACCGCCGCGGCGCTCCGCGCGGCCGGCCTCGCCGTGATCCCGATCGAGCAGGTCACCGGCTTCCCCGAGATGATGGACGGTCGGGTGAAGACGCTGCATCCGACCGTGCACGCCGGCCTGCTGGCCCGCCGCGCGCATCCCGGCGACCGCGCCGCGCTGACCGAGCACGGGATCACCCCGATCGACCTCGTCGCCGTGAACCTGTATCCCTTCCGCGAGACCGTGGCGAATCCGGACGTCACGTTCGAGCGGGCGATCGAGCAGATCGATATCGGCGGTCCCTCGATGCTCCGCTCGGCCGCGAAGAACCATCAGGACGTCATCGTGGTCGTCGACCCGGACGATTATCCCCGGGTCGTCGCTGCATTGAAGGCAGGGGGACTGACCCCGGGCGTAGGCCCGGGGTTGCAAAGAGACCTGGCCGCCAAAGTCTTCGCGCACACGGCCGCCTACGACGCCGCGATCCACGCCTACTTGACGAAAGACACCGCGGGGTGGCCCGAGCGTATCACCCTCGCGCTCGAGCGGCGGCAGGAGCTCCGCTACGGAGAGAACCCGCATCAGCCCGCCGCGCTGTACGCGGCGCCGGAGCCCGGGATCCGCGATCTCGCGCAGCTCTCGGGCAAGGAGCTGTCGTTCAACAACCTGCTCGACGTCGACGCGGGGCTGCTGGCGGTCACCCCGTGGAGCAGGTCGGGCCGCGCCGCGTGCGCCATCATCAAGCACACCACTCCCTGCGGCATCGCATTGGGATCCTCCCCACGGGAGGCGTACGAGCGGGCGCTCGCCACCGACCGCACCTCGGCCTTCGGCTCGGTGGTCGCGTTCAGCGTGCCGGTCGACCGGCCGGCGGCGGAGGCGATGCGGGAGCTGTTCGTCGAGGTGGTGGTAGCGCCGGCGTTCGCGGACGACGCCGTCCACGTGTTCCGCGAAAAGCAGAGCCTGCGCGTGGTGCGGCTTCCGGTAGAGGAGGCCGTGGGCTGGGACTGGAAGCGCATCCGGGGTGGGCTCCTGGCGCAGCAGCGCTGCCGCGTCGGACAGGTGATGGATGAAACGGGATGGAAGGTCGTGAGCCGGCGGGCGCCCGGCGACGCCGAGTGGCGCGACCTGCGCTTCGCCTGGGCAGCCGTGGGGGCGGTGAAATCCAATGCGATCCTGCTCGCCCGCGACGAGGCGGCGATCGGGATCGGCGCCGGCCAGACCTCGCGGGTGGACGCCTCCTTCCTGGCGGTTCATAAGGCGCGCCAGCAGGGCCACGATCCGGCCGGGGCGGTGTTAGCTTCCGACGCGTTCTTTCCGTTTGCGGACGGGGTAGAAGAGGCGGCCCGGGCTGGCGTGCGCGCGATCATCCAGCCGGGCGGGTCCGTGCGGGACGCCGAGGTGGTGGCCGCGGCCGATCAGACGGACCTGGCCATGGTGTTCACCGGCATTCGACAATTCAGACACTAACCCATCACGAACGCATGACTGACCAAGAGACCCCGGACGTCGCAGCCGAGCGGCCTCCCTATCTGCTCGCGGGCCTCGTGGCCCTGGGCGCTCTCGTATTGTACGTGCTGACGCTCGCGCCCACCACGCAGTTCTGGGACGCTTCCGAGTACACCACCGCCGCACACGCACTGGGCATTCCCCATCCTCCCGGGAGCCCGCTGTTCGTCCTACTGGCACATGCGTGGGGACTGCTCCCGTTGGGCGCAGACTACGCTCGACGTATCAATCTCTTCGCGGCGGCGACGAGCGCGGCCGCCGCGGGCATCTGGTTTCTCATCGGAGAGCGGTGGTTGCGGGCCATCGTGGCGCCCCCAGGGCGACGCCGGCTCCTCGCGGCCGCGGGTGCCGTCGTCGGTGCCACGGCATTCACCGTATGGAACCAGTCGGTGGTAAACGAGAAGGTATATACCCTGAGCGTACTGACGATCGCCCTGGTGCTCTGGCTCGCGGTGCGGTGGGCGGACCAGCCGGTGAGCACCCGGCGCGATCATCACCTGATCCTCATCGCCTACCTGCTCGCTCTAACGGCGACCAACCACTTGATGGGCGTCCTGGCAGCACCGGCGGTGCTCGTGTACGTCCTGCTCACCGACGGGCGCGCGCTGCTCCGTCCCCGCGTCCTCTGTGCGGTGGCGCTCGTCGCCCTGGTCGGGACGAGCGTCAACCTCTTCATTCCGATTCGGGCGCACCTCGACCCGTATCTCAACCAGGGTGAGGCGACCACGTGGCCGGCGCTCAAAGCCGTCCTCGCGCGCGATCAGTTCGGCAAGCCCTCGGTGTTCGACAACCCGATGTTTCCGCCCGGTCCCGACAACCCGGGCCACACGCTCGTCCTGTACGGGCAACAGCTCCTGAACTACGTCCAATACTTTGCCTGGCAATTCGGCCGGGACTGGCTCCCCGGGGTGCGAGCGTCATTGGCGGTCCTGTTCGGGGCGTTGGGGCTCCTCGGGGCACGGCGTCACTGGCGCGCCGAGCGCCGGGCGGCGTCCACCATGACGACGCTGATGCTGACCCTCACCGTCGCACTCGTGTTCTACCTCAACTTCAAGTGGGGCTATTCCCAGGCCTTCCGCGGACCCGGGCTGGAGCATGAGGTCCGCGAGCGGGATTACTTCTTCATCGCGTCGTTCGCCACGTGGGGCGTGTGGGTGGGGATGGGCATCGCGACCCTGATGGAGTGGATCGATGAGGCCGTCGCCGCGCGAGCTGCGGGGCCGGCGCCCTCCAGACGGTGGGCGCCGTCGGCACTCGTGCTCCTGCTCGCGCTGCTCCCTCTCGCGGGCAACCGACTCACCGCGCCTCGCAGCGGCGAGACCCTGGCGCGCGACTACGCCCATGACGTGCTGCAGTCGGTGGACCCGTATGCGCTGGTCGTGACCGCGGGCGACAACGACACGTTTCCGCTGTGGTACGCGCAGGAGGTGGATGGCGTCCGCCCGGACGTGAGCGTGCTCGTGCTGTCGCTGGCGAACACGGGCTGGTATCTGCGGCAGCTGCAGCGCCGCGCACCGGCGACATTCGATGCGAGCGCCGCGCCAGACCTGTACGGCGGCCACGCCTGGCCGCGCCCGGCTTCACCTTGGATGAGCCGCTACTATCTCGGCAGCCCCGCCGACTCGTTGCCGGAGTATATCCCCCTGGCGCAGCCGGCCACCGGCTACCTCGGGCCGATCGCCGTCCGGCTCGACCCCGGCAAGCTGGGGCGCCCGTACCTGATGCGGTCGGACCTGGCGGTGCTGCAGATCATCAAGGACGAGCTGGGCAAGCGCCCCATCTACTTCTCTACGTCCACGGGCAATTACGCGGACCAGCTCGGTCTCTCTCCATACCTGGTCGGCGAAGGGTTGGTGCGCCGCCTCGTGCCCCGGCCCGTGGCGGCGAGCGAGAGCGTGCGGCTCGTGGAAGGGCGCGGTTTCGTGAACGTGCCGCGGTCCGCCGCGCTCGTGTTCGGGGTGTACCGCGGCGGTGAGACCGCCGCCCGACCGCGCCCTCGCGGCTGGGTCGACGTGCCCTCGCAGAACAGCCTGGTGGGATACGCGTTCGCGTACGATACGATCGCTGCGGCGCTCGGTGAGATCGATCCGGCGCGCGCCGCGCGAGCGGTCGCGCTGCGGGATGCGATCCTGGCCAACACGACATACGCGCCCCCCCCGGGCGGGCGCGCCATCGACAACTGACCCCCCCGATCGAGCGAGCATGACCGACCCACAGACGCCGTACGTCGCAGCGGAGCGGCCTCCCTATCTGCTCGCGGGCCTCGTGACCCTGGGCGCGCTGGTGTTGTACGTGGCCACGCTCGCGCCGACCACCCAGTTCTGGGACACGTCGGAATACATCTCGGCGGCCTACGTGCTGGGCATCCCGCACCCGCCCGGCAACCCGCTGTTCACCCTGATCGCTCACACCTGGGGCCTCCTGCCCCTCGCATCCGCCTATGCGATGCGGATCAACCTGCTCGCGGCGGTGACGAGCGCGATCGCGGCGGGGTGCTGGTTCCTGGTGAGCGAGCGCTGGATGCGGGGGTGGGTGTCGGCTCGGGGGCCGCGCCGCCTCGCGGCGGCCGCGGGGGCGCTCGTCGCGGCCACCGCGTTCACGGTGTGGAACCAGTCGGTGGTGAACGAGAAGGTGTACACGCTGTCGTTGCTGTCGATCGCGCTCGTGTTGTGGCTCATCGTGCGCTGGGACGACCAGCCGCTGGGCGAAGGGCACGATCACCATCTCCTGCTGATCGTCT
>DATHGL010000445.1:0-3507 GCA_035317625.1 Gemmatimonadales bacterium
AGCTTCAGCCTGAAGGCCATCCTCACGCCGCTCGTGCCCGAGCTGACCTACAACGACCTGGTGATCGTGGACGGCCGGGTGGCGAGCGTGGAGATCGCCCGACTGCTGTTCGTGGCGGACAAGATCCCGCGCCACGAGCGCGATCGCGTGCGACAGGACCTCCTCAAGTACTGCGAGCGCGATACGTGGGCGATGGTGAAGCTGGTGGAGAAGCTCAGGAGCCTTTGCTGACCCCGGGCGCAAGCCCGGGGATCACGAACGCTCGCTTGGCGTCCGAGTTGAAGACAGCCCCGACTACTGAAACAACCCTTTCGGAGGTCGCGTCATCTAACCGGGTAACCTCCGCCCAGGCCGTCATGCTCTTCGCCATTCCGCTCCTTGCCGCCGTCACGCTCGCCAGTCAGGCGCCGGCCGCGCCTCCTCCACCGACCAGCGTCGCCGCCACGCGCGCGGCTGAGCCCCTCGTCATCGACGGGCGGGACGACGATGTCGTGTGGCACGAGGCGGCGTCGATCACCGGATTCCAGGAATGGCGGCCCAGCGAGGGCGGCCCACCCAAGCTCCCGACGGTAGCGAAAATCGCCTACGACGCAGGCGCGCTGTACGTCTTCGTCCGCGCCTTCGATCCGCACCCCGATAGCATCATCACCATGCTCGCCCGGCGCGACTACTTCACGCCCTCCGACATGATCTGGCTGTTCTTGGATTCGTATCATGATCGCCGCACCGGCTATGAATTCGGCGTCAACCCCTCGGGCGTGAAGCTCGACGCCCAGATCTACAACGACGGCAATGAAGACTTCGCGTGGGACGCGGTGTGGGACGTCGCCACCCGCGTCGATTCCCTCGGCTGGACCGCCGAGTTCCGCATCCCGCTGTCGCAGCTGCGGTACGGACGTCAAAAGCACCACACCTTCGCCCTCATTATCGATCGGAATTTGTACCGCTATTCCCAACGGGTGAGCTGGCCTCTGCTGCGCCAGTCGAAGGCGGGGTTCGTGTCGCAATTCGGCGACGTCGGCGGGTTCGACGATCTCGAGGCGCCGCGCCGGCTCGAGGCCGCCCCCTACGTCGTGACCAAGAACGTATCACAGTTCACCAATACGGGCATCGGTCGCACCCAGGATGTGACGATCGGTGGCGACTTGAAATACCGGGTCGCGTCGAATCTCACGCTCGACGCGACGGTCAACCCGGACTTCGGCCAGGTCGAAGCCGATCCGGGGGTGCTCAACCTCACGGCGTTCGAGACGTTCTTCCGGGAGCAGCGACCGTTCTTCGTGCAGGGCGCGGGGATCTTTCGCTACGACGTGAACTGCACCGCGGTGAACGACTGCAGCACGGGCGAGGGTCTGGTCTACTCCCGGCGGATCGGCCGCGCGCCCGAGCTGGCGCGCACGTACAACGACACCACGTCGCCCGCCTTCACGACGATCCTCGGCGCGGGCAAGCTCACGGGGCGTCTGCCGGGCGGCCTCACGCTCGGCGTGCTCGACGCCGTGACCGAGCACGTGACGGGTGTGGGCGGTAGGACGATCGAGCCCACCACCAACTACGGCGTCGTGCGGCTGCGCCAGGACTTGCGCGGCGGCGAGTCCACCATCGGTGGAATCGTCACGGCCGTGAACCGCGACAACGATGCGTTTACCTCGTCGTACCTGCGCCACAGCGCCTACGTCGGCGCGATGGATTTTCGTCACCGCTTCCCCGGCGGGCGCTACGAGGTCTCCGGATCGCTCGACTTGAGCCGCGTGGCGGGCAGCGCCCAGGCGATCACCGCCACGCAACTCGACGCGGTGCACTACTATCAGCGGCCCGACGCGGGACTGCCGTTCGACAGCACGCGCACGTCGCTCTCGGGCCACGACGAGTCGGTGCAGTTCGGCAAGGTGGGCGGCGCGCACGTGCTGTTCCAGACCGGCTACGAGCGCCGCTCCCCGGGCTTCGAGATCAACGACCTGGGCTACCTGCAGCGCGCCGACCAACAGGCGTGGAGTACGTGGGTGGGGTTCTTCGACCGGAAGCGGCGCGCCCTGACCCAGCGCTTCCAGTGGAACTTCAACTGGTGGCAGTACTGGACCAGCGCCGGCCTGCCGGAGGAGCGTGCGTTCAATACCAACACTCATACCACGTTCAACAACACGTGGTCGCTCCATGTCGGGGGCACGCTGGGCCAGCTGGGCGAGACCTATTGCTACTCGTGCGCCCGCGGCGGCCCCGCCGTGCGGCAGGATTCCTACATCGCACCGTGGGCTGGCCTGAACGGTGACGATCGCAAGGCCATCGTCCCCTACTTCTGGGTCAACTACTCACGGGGCGACGGCGGGCGGTCCCACAGCGTCAACCTGATGCCCGAGGTCGACTTCAAGCTGGCGTCACGCGTCACGGCGGCGATCATCCCCAACTACACGCGGAGCACGAGCGAGGTGCAGCCACTCGGGCCCGTCACGGACACGACCATCGTCCCGCACGTCACCCGCTACGTGTTCGCTCACCTCGAGCACAAGCAGCTGGGCGTGACCATGCGCTTCACGTACCCGTTCACGGCCAGCGCGACGCTGCAGGTATACGCCCAGCCGTTCGTCTCGAAGGGGACCTACAGCAACGTGCGCCAGCTGTCCGCCACACCGCGCGCCGCAGACTTCGCGAGTCGCTACGTGCCGGACACGGTCGTCGCCGACAACCCCGGCGGATTCAACTACAAGCAGTTCCGGTCGAACGTCGTTTTCCGCTGGGAGTACCGGCCCGGCTCGACGCTGTTCGTGGTGTGGAGCCAGGGGCGCCAGGGGTCCGTCGGCGTCGAGGGCACGCGCGGCTTCGGCGGCGATTTGGGCGATCTGTTCGACCTGCGACCCGACAACGGCTTCCTCGTGAAGCTGTCCTACTGGATCAATAAGTAGCGGCAGCTGCGCCGGCCTGCCCGATGAGTCGCTCAAGGGAGCGGGCGGAGAGCGCCCGGTCTCGTGGCCCCCGAATCGGCCTGTTGCACCAAGCGCGCGAAATCGTGGAGCTCAGTCATGCCCAAATCCGAGACGACCCAGTACGCGTAGTCCGGCGTCGTCCACTCGAGCAGGTGATAGCCCTGCCGCGTGGCCACGGAGGGGGGGCCGCCCGCCGACCCTCGCGTCGCGGGCCAGAGGAGCACGTTGATCAGGTGCTGGCGCCGCCCGTAGACGAGCGCCGCGACCGGCCGTCCGCCCACGTAGTCGAGCCGCCCGCCCCTGAGGGGGAAGCCGCGCCCGGCGAAGTCGTACACCGGGGGCGAGAAGTCGAGTTTGCCGTTGAACCACGGCTTCACTGTGTGCTGGTCCGAGGAAACCACGTCGGTGAGGTGGCCCGGCATGAGCGAGCGCACGTGGCTCGCGAGCACCTGCCCGGCGAGCGCGTCCTCGCCTGCTCGATTCAGCCCGAGCCGCCAGCTCCCGACCGCGACCACGGCCAGCGATGCGGCGAGCGCCAGCCAGCGCGCGACGACGGGCGGCAGCACACGGCGTAAGCCCCTTGTTC
>DATHGL010000446.1:0-6517 GCA_035317625.1 Gemmatimonadales bacterium
GACGTCCCACACCGCGTGAAACACCGGACGCGGCACGGGCGGAGGCAGGTGACGGCCGCTCTCGGTCGTGACGTGAGATGCGAGGACGCGCGACTCCGGCAGCCACTTCCACGCGAACACGAGGTTGCACCCGCACAGCCCCGCCGCCACGAGCCCGGGGGCCGACGCGCCCGCCCGGGCGGCGAACGATCCCACCACCGGCCCGATGACGACGCCAAGGCTGGTGGCGGCCGACAACCACCCCAAGGCCTTGGCGCGCTCGTGCGGCGCCATCGTGTCGGCCACGTAGGCCTGCGCGACCCCGGTGGTACCGCCCCCGAGGCCCTGCACAAAGCGGGACAGGAACAGCAGCCAGAGCGAGCCGGCGAACCCGAAAATCACGTAGGCGATGGTCGATGCGGTCAAGCCGACGAGGACCGCCGGACGGCGCCCGTACCGATCGGACACCCGTCCCCACACCGGGGAGGCGAGGAGCTGCGCGACGGGAAACGAGGCGGTCAAGAACCCGATGGTCGTCGCGTCGGCCTGCAGGTGGAGGGCGTACAGCGGCAACAACGGCAGTACCAGCATCAGACCGATCATGTCGACAAACGCGACGGCCATGAGCACGGCCATGCGTTTCATCGTCTGACTCCCACGCCGAGCACCGCCGCGCTCACCAGCATCAGGATCACGCCGAACGCCGCCGCCACGCCCAGCTCCGACACGCGCAGGCTCGACATGATCTCGATCGAGATCGGCCGATTGTCAGGCGTGTACAGCACGATGGACGTCACAAAGTCGCCGAGCGCGGCCACAAACGCGAGACTGCCGCCCGCCGCGAGGGCCGGCGTGAGCAGCGGCAGCGTCACCCGCCGGAACGTCGCCCCGCGGCCGGCGCCGAGGCTCGCCGCGGCCTCCTCGAGCGCGGGATCGAGCTGCCGGTACCCGGCCAGCACCGCGCGGCCCGTCACCGGGAGGTTGCGCGCGAGATACGCGAGCGGCAACAGCACCGTCGTCCCCACCAGCACCCAGCGCAGCCGGAGCGGGTCGTGCACCCCGAAGGCGGTCATGAGCGCGACGGCGAACACGGTCCCGGGCAGCGCCCACGGCAGCGCGATGAGCGCTTCGATCGGACCGCGGAACTGCCACGGCCGGCGGCGCCCGACCAGCGCGCCGGCGGCGAGCGCCACGGCCATCGCCGCGCCGGTGCTCGCGGCCGCCATCCACAGGGAGTTCATGAGCGGGCGTAGCCGCTCGGGCTCACCGAACAGCCGCTGATAGTTCACGAGGGACAAGAGCGGTGGCAGGGTCTCGGTCGTCCAGCTGGCGTAGGGCACGAGCGACACGAGGCCGAGGGTCAGGTGCGGCAGCAACAGCAGTGCGGCGAGCGCCCAGCCGGCAGCCGTGGCGAGTGCGCGGACGCCGGGCCGGCGGATGGGACGCCGCCGCGGCGCGGTCCCCTTGCCGAGCGCGGTGAGCACGTCGTCGCCCTCGGTGCGGCGGAGGAGCGCGAGACCCAAGACCGTCACCAGCGCGAGCGCCACGCTCTCGACCATGGCGAGCGACAGCTCACCGTTGAGCTTGGCGGCGACGATCTGCGTGGTCATGACGCGGAATCCACCGCCGAATACGTAGGGCGCGCTGAACGAGCCGAGCGCCGTCATGAACACGAGCAGGGCGGCGCCCGCGAGCGACGGGCGCAGCAACGGTAACGTCACCCGCCTGAGCGTTTCCCACCGGCCCGCGCCCAACGCCTGAGCCGCCTCGAGCATGGAGCCGTCGAGCTTCGCAAGCCCGGCGCGGGTCAGAAGGTAGAAATAGACGTACATCGAGTAGGCGTGCACCAGCAGGATCGCCCCCGCCCCCTGGAGCTGCCAGGGCGCCTGCTCGAGCCCGAAGAGCCGCTGCACCGCGCGCGCCACGAAGCCCGATTCGCCATACAAGAATTGAAAGGCGATCACCCCGACGAACGGTGGCAACACCGCCGGCAGGGCGATGAACGACCCGAGCGTCTTGCGGCCGGGGAACTCGAGCCATTCGAACAGAAACGCGAGCGGCACGCCGATCGCCGCCGCCAGCCCCACGCTCGCCACCGAGATCCACACGCTGGCCCACAGCGCGCGCCATTCGCCGGGCCGCGAGGCGAACGCCCTGAGCGCGTCGGCGTGCGCCGCTTCGCGCACGACGATCAGCATCGGATACAGCACCAGCCACGCGAGGAGGAGCGTGAGTGCGGCGCGAGCGCCGAAGCCGAGCCGCGCGCTCACGCCGGCCCCTCGGGAAACGTCAGGCACCGCAACGGCTCCAGATACACCCGGTCACCCACCGCCGCCGCCTCCGGCCCGGCCAGGACCTCGAGCCGGTCGCCCGTCTCCGTCTCCACCTGGTAGAAGGCCGCGGCGCCGGTATACCGGCGCTCCCGCACGACGCCCGGCACGCCGGCGTCGCCGAGCCGGAGCCGCTCGGGGCGCACCACGAGCACCTGACCGTCGCGCGCCCCCAGGGCGCGCGCCGTGGCCCCCCGCACCACGTTGGCGCGGCCCACGAAGGTGGCGACGAACAGGCTCGCCGGGCGCTCGTACAGCTCATCGGGTGTGGCGAGCTGCTCGAGCCGCCCGGCCTGGAGCACCGCCACGCGGTCGCCCAGGTCGAACGCCTCCTCCTGCTCGTGCGTGACAAAAATGGTCGTGATCCCGACTCGCTTGATGAGCGCGCGCAGCTCGCGCCGCGTGCGCTCCCGCAAGCTCGGGTCCAGGTTCGAGAGCGGCTCGTCGAGCAGCAGCATCCGCGGCTCGGGCGCGAGCGCGCGCGCCAGCGCCACACGCTGCTGCTGTCCGCCCGAGAGCTCGTGCACCTGGCGTCGCTCGAACCCGTCGAGGCCCACGAGCGCCAGCACCTCGGCGACCTTCGCGGCCACGCGTTCTCCCTCTCCCCTTCCCCGTCCCGAGAGCCCGAACGCCACGTTTTCCCCCACATCGAGATGCGGGAACAGCGCGTAATGCTGGAACACCATGCCGCAGCGCCGCTGCGCCGGTGGCACCGACGTGACGTCTTCGCCGGCAACCAGGATCCGGCCGGCGTCGGGCGTCTCGAAACCAGCCAAGAGACGCAGCACGGTGGTCTTGCCGCTCCCGGAGGGCCCGAGCAGCGCGAGGATCTCGCCCCGCCTGATCTCGGCGGACAGCGGGCCCACCGCAACGCTGTGCGACCATTGCTTGCGCACGCCGTCGAGGCTGACGAATGCGCTCACCGCGCGTGACCCCGCACGGTCTCGTCCCAATGGCGCATCCACTCCGGTCCGCGCGCCGCCAGGAGATCCCAGTCCACCTCGGCGACCCGCATCGCGCGCCGCACCTCACGCGCCCACGGCGGGAGCGAATCCACGGGAAGATCGAGCCGCGCGGGCAGGCGGTAAGCCTCGCGCGTCGCGACGAGCTGCGCCGCGATGCTCCCCACCTCCTCGACGAATGCCTGCGCCTGGGCACGATGGCGCGCGTGGCGCACCACGCCAATCGCGTCCTCGATCACCGGCGTGCCGCTCGCGGGAAACACGTATCCCAGCTGCAGACCGTCGCGCGTGCTGAGCAGGATGTCGGGGAGGTCCCAGATCGTCACGAGCCCCTCCTGGCGCACGATCTTCTGGTCGAGCAGCGCACCGCTCAGCACGTACTCCTTGGTCTGGGCATCGAGCCGGCGCAGCCACTGGAAGCCGGCCGCCGTGTCGCCGGTCTGTCTGAGACCGCGCTCGATGATCATCCCCCACACGGCGCGCATCGTGCCAGAAGCAAGCGGGTCGCGGATCAGAATCTTGCCCTTCCAACGGGGGTCGAGCAGGTCGTCCCAGTCGTGCGGGGCCGCGTCGGCCGAGAGCGCCTGGCTGGCGTACACGATCACCGCGGGCGTCTCATACACGGCGAAATACCGGTCGCCGGGCCCACGCCCGTGGGGCGCGATGGCCCCGGCCCAACCCGGCCGGTAGGGCTCGAGCAGCGAGTCCGCGGCGCCGCGCGCAAAAATCGTCGCGGGCCCGCCGAACCAGACGTCCGCCTGAGGGTTGGCGCGCTCCGAGCGCAGCCGGTCGTACACCTCCTGCGAGCCCATGTCGAGCCAGCGCACGTCGACGTCGGGGTGCAGCTGCTCGAACCGGCGCTCGAGCAGCGTCAAGAGATCGCGGCCGTGGGGAGAGTAGATCACGAGCGGTGTGCGACCGTCGCCCTGGCACGCGGCGGCGAAGAGAATGAGAATCGTCGCGCCGACCAGCAAACGCGGAAGGCGGAACGCGAAACGCGGAACAGATTCGTCAGGGTCGATCCCTGGCTCCCGCTTCGGCGCGCGACGCCCGTACGATCTGTTCCGCCTTCCGCCGTCCGCGTTCCGCATTCTATTTCCTGCCCAGCGCCAGCAGATTCGCAAACAGCCGATACGCGCCCGGGACCCCCGCGGGGAGCTGTCTGAAGAAGCTCAGCCCGGTGTACACGTACGTGCCCTTGCCGAGCGCGGCCACGAGCAACCCGCCCTGGAGCGGCACCTCACCGGGATCGTGCATCTCGAGCAACGGGGTGTAGGCGGGATCCCAATCGTGCGCGAAATACAGTCCGCGCTCCTGCACCCAGCCACGCCAGTCGTCGGGGCCGACCGCGTTCGGGACGTGAAAGACGGGGCTCGCGGGATCGAGCTCCGTCACCGCCGCGGTCTCGTCGGTCACGCGGTCGTGCGGGCGCGCCAGCGACAGCCGATAGGGCGCGAAGCCCCCGGTCACGAACGGGTACTGCTGGTATTGGACGATCACGAGGCCCCCGGCGCGGACGTAGTCGAGGAGCCGGCCGTTGCCGGCGACGAGGGCCGGTTCGGTCTCGTACGCGCGGCTCCCAATCACGATCGCGTCGTACCGGGACAGGTCGCCGAGAGCCAGCGTGTCGGGGCCGACGAGCTCGACGGGAACCCCCACCGCTTGCAGCGCCTCGGGAACACGATCCGACGCCCCTCGCACGTAGCCCACGCGCGACAGCGTCGGCAGCGCGATGCGTGCGGTGCGGAGCTCCGCCGTCGCCGCGTGGGTCACCGCGCGCGGCCGGATGTGGGCGTAGTCGATGATCGCGAGCGCGCCGTCGCTGCGGCCGCCGCCGACCAGGGCGGTGGCCTTCAACTGGTACACGCCGGGCCGCGCCGCGGCCGGCAACGCCAGGGTCACCGTCAGGCTCTTCGATTCGTCCTCCCGCTCGAACGTCAGGCTCTCGGCCGGGAGTGTCGTCCAGCCCGGCGGCGGCGTCAGCACCACTCGCGCACCCGCGGGTCCGCGCATCCGGTTGGTCACCGTGATGGTGAAGTGCCGCGGGCCACCGGGGGCGCCGTCGATCGGCCAAACGACGAGATCGGGCGTGACGGCCACGTCGAGCGGGCGGGTCACGAACAGCGGGCGTCGCACCTCGCCGATACGCTGATCCCGATAGCGGTACACGACGTCCCGGGACAGCGTCACAGCCTGCCCGGCGACCGTGACCCGCACGGTCATCTGGAGCGGCGGCGGCTCGAACGGCAACCCGCGCCAGGCGGCGGGAGTGCCGCTCCAGTCGTACAGGGCGCCCACGAGCGGCCGCTGCAGGAAGTACGCTTGCGACCGCGGCGCGTCGGGCGCGACCGTGACGGCAAAGCGACGGGTGGCGAGCGTACCGGGCGTGACGGGGGAGGTCGTCGGGTCCAGCCGCTCGACCTTCCATCCCGCCGGGGTGCCCAACTCGATGCCCTCGAGACTGACCGCCCCCGTCCCCGCGTTCCAGACGCTCGCCTCGACCTGGACCCGCTCACCCGGAATCACGATGCCGTCGTCCGCGACGCCGTCGATCACCACGCCCGCGGCCGCGACGAACGCATCGGCGAGAATCACGCGCTGCCCGGAATCCGCCTCGCCGAGCTCGCGCAGTGCGCGCGCGAGCAGCGGAACGATCGCATCCGGACGTACGGGGTTGAGCTGGGCGCGGGCCGAATCGATGAGCGCAGCATATCGGCCCTTCCCCGGGAACAGCGTGTCGACGCCGGCGAACAGGCCATCCCCGTCCCTCGTCCCCCGTCCCGCGTCGCGCCATTCGACGAACGCGAGCCGGGCGAGGCTCGGCCCCGGCCGCTCGAGCTGCCCCTCGTCCTGCGAGCGGTGCTGGCTGCGGCCTGCCATGGCGATCTGGTGATAGGAGCGACCCGCCACCGGATCGAGCAGTCCCGCGTCGAGCCGCAGCGTGGCGGCGGCGGTGTCGAAGTACAGCGAGCGATACAGCTTCGCCGGTCCCCAGCTGGAGTCGCGCAGGGCCTCGAACGCCTGGCGCGCGACGACCCCGGCCACCTGATGCTGGCCATGCCCGTCGCGGGGCGTGCCTGAGAAGACGGACACGATGATCTGGGGACGAAACCGGCGCACCACGTCGAGGACATCACCGAGCACCGAGTCGCGGGGCCAGAAGCGGAGGGCCTCGTCGATCGTCTTGGAGTACCCGAAGTCGTAGGCGCGCGTGAAGAACTGGCGGGCGCCGTCGATCCGTCGGGC
>DATHGL010000447.1:0-5451 GCA_035317625.1 Gemmatimonadales bacterium
TTCCACCACCTCGAGCGCGGCCTTCCGCAAGACGCCCTGGATCTCGCGCTCGAGCTGGCGGACACCAGCCTCGCGCGTGTACTCGGCGATCAGCCGATCGAGCGCACCGTCGGCGATGTGGGCGCGCTCTTCCTCTTTGCCCTTCCCCAAACCCGTTTCCTTCATCTGGCGCGGCATGAGGTAGCGCTTGGCGATCTGCAGCTTCTCCGACGGCGTGTACCCGACGAGCGTCAGCTGCTCCATGCGGTCGAGCAGCGGGTCGGGGATCGGCGCCAGGCTGTTGGCCGTGGCGATGAACATGACGCCCGAGAGGTCGAACGGTACCTCGAGATAGTGGTCCACGAAGGTGCCGTTCTGCCCGGGGTCGAGCACCTCGAGCAGGGCGGCCGTCGGATCGCCGCGCACGTCGGCTCCCATCTTGTCCACTTCGTCGAGCATCAGCAGGGGGTTGCGCGTCTCGCAGCGCTGCAGCGCGTGGATGATGCGGCCCGGGAGCGCGCCCACGTAGGTGCGGCGGTGACCGCGCACCTCCGCTTCGTCGCGTACGCCGCCGAGCGACACACGGGTGAAGCGGCGCCCCAGGGCCTCCGCGATGCTCTGGCCGAGCGAGGTCTTGCCCACGCCGGGGGGGCCCACGAAGCACATGATGCTGCCCTTCGCCGCGGGGTTGAGGGTGCGGACCGCGAGGTACTCGAGGATGCGCTCCTTGACCGTCTTCAGGTCATAGTGGTCGCGGTCCAGGATGTCGCGCGCGGCCTTCAGGTCCAGCCGATCCTGCGACGTGCGACTCCAGGGGAGCGTCGCGAACGCTTCGAGGTACGTCCGCGCGACGTGGTACTCGGCCGACTGCGGCGACATCTGCCGCAGCCGCTTGAGCTCCCGTTCCCCGACCTTCTTGGCCTCGTCCGGGAGCCCCGCCTCTTCGAGCCGGCGCCCCAGCTCGGTCAGCTCGTCCTCCCCTTCCTCCTCGCCCAGCTCCTGGCGGATCACCCGCAGCTGCTCCCGCAGCACGTACTCCCGCTGATTCTCGTCGAGCCGCGTGCGCACTTTCTCCTGGATCTGGCTGCCGACCTCCAGCACCTGCAGCTCCTGGCCGACGAACTCGGCCAGCCGCTCGAGGCGCCGGTTCACGTCGTCGATAGCCAGCAGCTCGGCCTTGGCGGGGAGCGCCAAGTCGAGGTTCGCCGCCACGAAGTCGGCCAATTTGCCGGCATCGGTGATGCCGACGAGCACCTCGTGCAGCTCCTCTCCGAGGTAGGGCGCGATGTCGATGACGCGGGAGAACTGCGCGTGCACGGTGCGCTTCAGGGCTTCGGTGCGCGTGTCGTCGGTGACGGCGCTGGGGAGCACCTCGAACCGCGCCACCAGCCAGTGCTCGGCGGGGGTCACCTCGAGGAGCCGAGCCCGCTCGAGCCCCTGCACCATGACGCGCACCGACCCGTCGCCCAGCTTGAGCATCCGCACCACGGTGCCGAGCGTGCCGACCTCGTACAGCTCGTCGGGGCGGGCCTGCATCACCGCGCCCTCGGGCGGCTCGGTGCCGCCGAGGGGCTTCACCACACCGAGCAGCAGCCGCTTGTTCCCCTGCACCACTTCATCGATCAGCTGCACGGCGTGCGGGTCGGTGAGCGCCATCGGCAGCACGACGTGCGGATAGACGACCAGCCGGCCGAGCGGCAGGACGGGGAGGAGGTCCACCTACTGCACCCGCACGGATTGCGGCCCCGAGAGGCGGGCCGGGAGTTTGGTGAGTCTGACCTCGAGGAACCCGTGTTCGTAGCTCGCCCGGATGCTCTCGGGGTCGACCGGCACCGGGAGACGGAAGCGGCGCTCGAACGGGCCGACCTGCACTTCCATTGCGTGGTAGTGCGGCTTCCCTTCGTGCCGCCCGGCCGTGCGCTCGCCGGCGATCGTGAGGACGCCGTCCACGTACTCGACGGTGAAGTCCTCCGACCGCATGCCCGCGATGTCCATATAGATGACGAGCGCGTCGTCGGTCTCGTAGATGTCGGTCGGCGGCTTCCATTTCGAGGACGCCACGAAGCCCACGGGGCGGCCGTGCGCGACTTCGTTGAAATAGACTTCGAGCTCTTCCGCGGGGTGCACCGTCAAAGCGCCCGAGCCCCGAGAGGGCCGGCCCGACGACCCGCCGGTCTCAGCCATGGGTCACCGCCGCCACGCGCGCCGGCGCCGCGTACAGGGGGAACTGCCCGGCCATCTCGCGCACCTCGGCCTTCACGCGCGCGATGGTCGCGTCGTCCTTCTGCGTGAGCACGGTGTCGATGAACTCCGCCACTTTGAGCATTTCCGCCTCCATGAAGCCGCGAGTGGTGACCGCCGATGTGCCGATGCGCACGCCGCTCGTGACGAACGCCTTTTGGGGGTCGCCGGGGATGGTGTTCTTGTTGACGGTGATGGCCGCCCGGTCGAGCAGCTCCTGCGCCTCTTTCCCGGTGACGTGCTTGGGCCGGAGGTCCACGAGCATCAGGTGCGTGTCGGTGCCGCCCGAGACGATCGCATAGCCGCGCTCGACCAGCGCGGCGGCCAGTGCCTGGGCGTTCCGCACGACCTGCCGCGCGTAGACCTTGAACTGGGGGGCCAACGCCTCGCCCAACGCGACGGCCTTCGCCGCGATCACGTGCTCGAGCGGGCCACCCTGGATGCCGGGGAAGACCTGCTTGTCGACGTCCTTCCCGAACACTTCCTGGCAGAGGATCAGCCCGCCGCGCGGGCCACGTAGCGTCTTGTGGGTGGTCGTCGTGACGATCTGGGCATGCGGCACGGGCGAGGGGTGGATCCCCGCGGCCACGAGCCCGGCGACGTGGGCCATGTCCACGATGAAGATGGCGCCGACCTCGTCCGCGATGGTCCGGAGCGCTGCGAAGTCGATGATGCGGGCATAGGCGCTCGCGCCGCCGACCAGGATGCGCGGCCGCTCGCGCCGCGCGATCTCGCGCACCTGGTCGTAGTCGATCCGCCCCGTGTCCTCGCGCACGCCGTAGTGCGTCGCGCGGAACAGCGTCCCCGAGAAGTTCACCGACGCGCCGTGCGTCAGGTGACCGCCGTGCGGCAACGCCAGACCGAGCAGCGTGTCGCCCGGCTTGGCAACCGCGAAATACGCGGCCATGTTCGCCTGCGCCCCGGAGTGCGGCTGGACGTTGACGTGCTCCGCCTTGAAGAGCGCTTTCGCCCGGTCGATGGCAAGCTGCTCGACCTCGTCCACGATTTCGCAGCCACCGTAGTAGCGCTTCTTCGGCAACCCCTCGGCGTACTTGTTCGTGAGCGCCGTGCCCATCGCCTCGAGCACCGCGATCGACACGAAGTTCTCGCTCGCGATGAGCTCGAGCCCGTGCTCCTGCCGCTCCACCTCGCGACGGATCAGTTGGAAGATGGCAGGATCCGCCGTGGCCAGCGGTGTGCGTCGGTCGATCACGAGTCGATCTTGGCGACGCGCCGCTCGTGGCGCCCGCCTTCGAACTTGGTGTCGAGCCACATGTGCAGGATCTCCATCCCCTCCTCCTCGCTCACGAACCGCGACGGCAGCACCAGGACGTTGGCATCGTTGTGCTTGCGCGCGAGCTCCGCGATCTCGGGGCTCCACGCCACCGCCGCCCGCACGCGCGGGAACCGGTTGGCGACGTACGCCATCCCCAGCCCCGTCCCGCAGGTGAGTACCCCGCGGCGGGCCGCACCCGTGCTCACCGCTTCGGCCACCGGCCGGCCGTAATCGGGAAAGTCATCGGCCGGATCCATCGTCTCGGGCCCCACGTCCACCGGCTCGTACCCCAGGCGCCGGAGCTCGTCGATGAGCTTCTGCTTCAGCTGGAAGCCCGCGTGGTCCGCGCCCACATAAATCCGCTCAGACACAGTTCCGCCGCACCTGGGCGATGCCCGCGATGCGCTGCTCCGCCAGCCGGTCCGCCGCCTTGAAGCTCGGGATCCCTTCCTCGCGCGCGATCTCGAACACGCGCAGGAGGGTGTCATAGATCTCCCCCGCCTTGGAGCGCGCCCGCTCCGGCGCCCAGCCGTGCAGCTCGGCGTTGACGTTGATCAACCCGCCGCCGTTGATCACGTAATCCGGGGCGTAGGTGATCTGGCGCTCCTCCAGCAGATCGCCGTGCCGATCCTCGGCGAGCTGGTTGTTCGCCGCCCCCGCCACGATCTCGACGGCCAGGCGGTTCACCGTGGCATCGTTGATCACCGCGCCCAGCGCGCAAGGCGCGAAGACGTCCGCCCGGACGTCGTAGATGTCGGCCGAGCCGACCGCCGTGGCCCCACACTCCTCCACCACCCGCTTCACGCGCTGCGGGTCGATGTCGGTGCACGTAATCGTCGCCCCCTCGGCGTGGAGCAGCTTGGCCAGATGATAGCCTACCGACCCGCATCCCTGCAAAGCGACGTGCTTGCCGGTGAGGCCGTCCGAGCCGTGGCGGTAGCGGACGCACGCCTTGATCCCCCGGTACACGCCGTACGCAGTGACCGGGGACGGGTCGCCCGACGTGCCGATCAGGCCGGTGACGTGGTTCGTCTCGGCCTTGATGTACTCCATGTCGCTGGTGCTCGTGCCGACGTCCTCGGCGGTGATATAGCGCCCCTTGAGCGACTCGACGTGGCGCCCGTGGGCCCGGAACAACGCCTCACGACGCGTGGTGCGGTTGTCGCCGAGCATGACGCTCTTCCCGCCGCCCAGGTTCAACCCGGCCACCGCGGCCTTGTACGTCATCCCGCGCGCGAGCCGCAGACTGTCGACGAGCGCCTCCCGGTCGGTGTCGTAGTTCCAGAAGCGGGTCCCGCCCAGGGCCGGGCCGAGCACCGTGGAGTGGATGGCGATGATCCCGCGGTAGCCCGTGGACGGCTCGAAGTAGACGCTCACCTGCTCGTGGTCGTGCTCGGCGAGCAGGGCGAACAGCTCGAGCCCCTGGCGCCCCCCGGGCTTGCGCCCGGGGTCAGGCGCGGGGCTAGGCGCCGGGATATAGGCCGCGGGCGATGACGAGCCGCTGGATTTCACTGGTCCCTTCATAGATCTCGGTGACCTTGGCGTCCCGGAACAGTTTTTCCACGGGGAAATCCCGCATGTAGCCGTATCCACCGAACAGTTGCACGGCCTGCGTCGTCACCCACATTGCCGTCTCCGAGGCGAACAGCTTGGCCATGCTGGCGTGCATTGTGAACTCTTCGCCCCGGTCCCGCCGCGCCGCCGCACTGTGGGCCAGGGCCCGTGCCGCGTCGACGCGCGTGGCCATGTCGGCCAGCTTGAACTGCACCCCTTCGAACTCCCGCAGCGCCCGATCGAACTGCCGCCGCTCGGCGCAGTACGCGACCGCGTGCTCGACCGCCCGCCGCGCGATGCCGACCGCCTGCACGGCGATGCCCAGGCGCCCCGCATCGAGTGCTTGCAGGGCGTACCCGAACCCTTCGCCCTCCTCCCCCAGCAGGTGGTCGGCCGGCAGC
>DATHGL010000448.1:0-4689 GCA_035317625.1 Gemmatimonadales bacterium
ATGGCGCGCCGGCCGACGGTGATCGACATCCCCGACCGAGCGGCGAGCCCCCGCCCCCGCTCGTCCGGACGGCCGCTCGTGGTCGAGCTGGCCGGGCTCGCCGGCTCCGGCAAGAGCACGATCGCCCTGGAGTTGGGGCGACTGGACCCCCAGATCCAGGCTCGTCCCCGCGTGCCAGGGCCGTCGCACCTGGCCAGCGTGCCCGCCCTGATCCCGACGTTCGTCCGCCTGCACCGGCCGTTTCGCGGTGTGCTCACGAAAGAGATGAAGCGCATGCTGCACCTTCACGCGCTGTACCGCTTTGCACGCGGGAACACAGGTCGCGGCGCGGTGGTGTTCGACGAAGGCCCCATCTACATGTTGGCTCGGATCGTCGTGTTCGGGGGTGACAACATCAGGAGCCGGGGGTTCGAGCGGTGGTGGTGGACCACGGTCGCCGAATGGGCGGCGACGCTCGACGCGGTCGTGTGGCTCGACGCCCCCGACCAGGTGCTGGCCGCCCGCGTCCACACGCGACGCCAGCGGCACCCGTTGCAGGGCGCCGACGATGGCGCGGTGACGGCGTTCTTCCACGCCTATCGCGAGGCGTTCACCGAGGTACTCGACGCCCTGCGGGTCGCCCGAGGACCGCAGGTCTGGACTGTCGCCACCGATCAGGCATCCGCCGACCAGACGGCAGGCGCGCTGCTGGAGCGCCTCCACGCGCTCCGCGCGCCGGGCCCGACATGGGAGCGCGCATGACGGCGCCCCTGCACGGTGCGCGCGCGACCCGAGCCCGAGGGTCGGGGGCGACCACCCTGAGCGGCACGGCCTGGCCCGCGGTGACGCTGGCGGTCGCCAGCGAGCCACCGGCCCCGTTTCATCCGTTGGTGCGGTGGGCGTTCTGGCTGTTCGTCGCCTCGATTCCCTTCGAGTACCCGGGCCGGTCGATCCCCGTCGAGGTCACGACGCTCACCGGCTGCGTGTTCCTGCTGGCGACCCTCATCCAGCCGCGCCGTTGCTTCGAGAGGATCCCGACGGCGCTGTGGTGTTTCGGCGGGTTCCTGTACCTGTTCTGGGTGAGCTTCGCGCTCACGGGCGGGGCGTACGTCTCGGACGCGCTCAAGTCGTTCCTCGCCCTCGTCCAGCTGCTCCTCATCTTCTGGGCAGCGACCAACCTGCTGCGCGACGATCGGATCACCACGCGGGCGCTGCTCACGCTCGGGCTCGCCTGCGCCCTGCTCGGCCTGCTCACCGTGTCGGGCTTCATGCACCTGGAGGACGATGCGGTGAGGGTATCCGGGCGCATCGCGCTGTTCGGGCAGAACGCGAACCGCGCCGGCCTCATCCTCGGGTCGGGCGCCCTCGCGCTGATCGGCCTGACGTACGGACGCGACCACAAGCTGCTCCGCCCGCGCTCCGTCGTCTGGCCGCTGGTCGCCGTGATCGGCCTGGCGATGCTGAAAGGCGGGTCGCGCGGCAGTTTGCTGGCGCTGACCGTCGGGCTATGGACCTTCGCCCTGAGCGGTCGCTCCCTCGTCGTGAAGCTCCGCAACAGCGCCGTCGCCCTGCTCGCCGTGGGCCTGCTGGTGTGGGGTGCGTACCAGTCGCCGCTGCTGCGAGCGCGGTTCGCGCGGGCCGAGGCGGGAAATCTCGCCGGCCGCGAGCAGATCTTCCCCGCCGCAGGTCTGATGTTCTTGCAGCGACCGTTCGCCGGTTGGGGCGGCGGGGAGAACAAGTACGAGCTCGCTTCCCGGCTGCCGGTCCAGGACCACGACCGCCGGGACACGCACAACCTCGTGCTCGAGGTTCTGACGTCGACGGGGCTGCTCGGAGCCATTCCGTTCCTTTTGGGCACGGCCGTGTGCGTTTGGGGGGCATGGCGCGCGCGCCGCGGTGCGCACGGTGTGCTCCCGCTCGCGATG
Source organism: Gemmatimonadales bacterium (assembly GCA_035317625.1). Lineage (GTDB taxonomy): Bacteria > Gemmatimonadota > Gemmatimonadetes > Gemmatimonadales > GWC2-71-9 > AG41. The sequence continues at coordinate 1,905 of DATHGL010000448.1, forward strand.
TGCGCGACCGTGTTGACCGGGAACATGAGCGGTAACTACATCGCCCTCAAGCTGTTCTGGCTGGTGCTCGCCTACGCAACGGCCGCCGGAAGCCTCGTCGCCCCGCGGCCGACGCCGCAGCGCCTGCACCGGACAGGATGACGCCGTGTTGATCACGTTCTCCGGCGTAGACGGTGCCGGCAAATCGACCTTGATCGCCTGGCTGCGGGCGACCCTGGAGGAGCAAGGTCACTCAGTCGCCGTGCTACACATGAACGACGACATCGGCGTGTATGCGTACGTGCGCCGGCTGCGCAACCGCCTGCTCCGGATGCTCGGCCGCGCCGTGGCGCCACCGCACCCCACGCCGCTCGATCCCCCGTCCGTGCCGCAGCCCGGTGCACCGCGGCTGCGGCGCGTGTTGCGCCGCGTGCGGTATGCCCTCGTGTGGAGCCGCGCGGTGCGGCGGTGCGTCTACCCGATCGATCTACTGATTTTCGCGTTGCATCGGCTGTACCTCGAGAAGCTGACGAAGCGGGTGCTCCTCATGGATCGCTATTTCTACGACACCCTCGTCGACCTCTCGAACGGCGGCCCGCGCCACGGGAATCGCCTGCTGGAAATGCTGACGCCCACTCCCGATCTCCCCGTGCTGCTCGATGTCCCGCCGGAGCGCGCCTACGGGAGAAAGGGCGAGTATTCGGTCGATTACCTGGCGCGCCGCTGGACGGCCTACCAGGCGGTCTTCGGCCGGGTCGCGGGGTGTGTGCGGCTCCCCAACACGGAGCCCGAGGCGGCGCGGGCAAGCCTGTGGGAGGTCGTGACGATCCGCCAGCCGCTCGGGTTGCCGGCCCCGGCCCCGGCCGACCCGACGGCGGCGCCCGCGCTTCGGGTCCTCATGGTCACGTGCGACTGGCCGACACCCGACCGGCCTCGCACGACACAGTTCATCAAGCGGCAGGCGGAGTTCCTGCAGGCGGCGGGCGTCGCGGTGGAGGTGTTCCATTTCCGCGGCGGCAGGAAGCTCTGGAACTACCTTCGCGCCTGGGTGCAGGTGCGACGTCGGCTCGCCCGGGGAGGCTACGATCTGGTGCATGCCCAGTTCGGCCAGAGCGGGTTGCTCGCATTCCCGAAGCGCCTCCCGCTCGTCGTGACCTTCCGAGGCAGCGACCTCCTGGGCATCGTGAGCGACACGGACGGCCGCCCCAGCCGGGTGGGGCGGCTGCTACAGCGCTTGTCGCGCTTCGTGGCCGCCCGGGCGGATGCCGTGATCGTGGTCTCGGAGCACATGAAGGCGGCGTTGCCCGAGGGGGTCGCGGCCCACGTGGTGCCCTCGGGCCTCGATCTCGCCCTGTTCCGTCCCCTGCCGCAGGACGCGGCACGGCGTCGGCTCCAGCTGCCGCTCGGCGCGCGCCTGGTGCTGTTCGTCGGCCGGCCGCACCAGGCGCGGAAGCGCTGCGAGTTGGCCCGCCGGGCGGTCGAGCTCGTGAGCCGCAGCGTGCCGGCGGAGCTCGTCGTCGCGTGGGGCGTGCCGCACGCCGAGATCCCCTACTACATGAGCGCCTGCGACGTCCTCGTGTGCACGTCGCTGCAGGAAGGATCACCGAACGCCGTGAAGGAGGCGCTCGCCTGCAACCTGCCGGTCGTGTCGGTCGCCGTCGGCGACGTGGCCGAGCGGCTGCGCGGCGTGGAGGGCTGCGAGCTCTGTGCCGACGATCGCCCGGAAACGATCGCGGCGGGGCTGGAGCGCGTGCTGCGTCGCGGCGGGCGGGTGAACGGACGCGACGCCGTCCGGCCACTCGACGAAGCGCTGCTCACCACGCGCGTGACCGATATCTACCGCTCGGTGCTGCCCGGCCGGGCGGCTGGGGCGGTGCTCGTGCGAGAGGCCACGCCCGAGGAGCTGAGCGGCTGGGATGAGCTGCTGCGGCGTTTCCCCAACCATCGGGTCGTCCACACGCGCGCCTGGATCGACTCGCTCGAAGCGTGCGGCAAGGGCCGCCCCCTCTACCTCGTATTCGAGAAGCACGGGGAGATCGTGGGCTGCCTGCCCGGGCTGCTGGCTCGGCTCGGGTGGGTCCGCCTGTTCGGGTCGCCGCTCCCCGGCTGGCAGTCGGTGAGCATGGGGCCCGTGTTCGATCCCCTCCGCCTGTCCACCCGCGAGCTGATTGCGGCGCTGGGCTCGTTCCTCGAATCGCGCCACCGGATCGACCACATCGAGCTGATGAGCTCCGAGCTGGACCACGAGGCGATGCGCGAGCTTGGCTTCCACGGGGAGCCGATGCCGAGCCATCGCACGCCGCTCTATCCCCGCGACGAGCCGCGTGCGCTGCGAGCGCTGAAGGACAGCGCCCGGCGAAACGTCGAGCGGGCGATCAAGCTCGGGCTCGTCGTGCGATGGGAGGACGACGAGCGCTTCGTCGACGAGCATTACGACCAGATCAAGGAGGTCTTCACGCGCCGCGGCAACAGCGTGCCGTTCAGCCGGCAGCGTGTCCTCGAGTTTTTCCGGCACATGAAAGCCGCAGGCAAGCTGCTGGCCATCTCGGTGTCTTTGCCCGATGGCGGCCCCAGCATCGCGACCGGCGCGTTCACGATGGACGACAAGGAGCTGCTGCTGTGGATGTGGGCCCACCGCACGCGCTACCGCTGGTACCGGCCGACGGAGCTGATGACCTGGACCGCGATGCAGCGGGCGATGGCGGCGGGATGCGAGGTATTCGATCTGATGGGCCGCGGCGACTTCAAGAAGAGCTTCGGCGCGACGCTCGATCCGACGAAGTACCGCTGGGTGCGAAGCCGGTAC
>DATHGL010000449.1:0-4137 GCA_035317625.1 Gemmatimonadales bacterium
CCCTGCACGTGCGCGACGCCCTGCTCATCGCCCACTCGATCGGGGGGTCCGAGGCGTTCCGGCTCGCCTATCGGCGGCCGGACCTGGTGCGCGGGCTGGTGTCGATCGAAGGGGGGCCGACGGAAACAGCAACGACTCCAGCGTTCAAGCGCGCCCTCCGCTTCGCGCCCTGGATCAAGCTGTTCGGGGGGATCAAGCTCCTCCGCCGCAAGATCCGGGGCCTGCTCATCGACTCCTCGGGCGACTCGAGCTGGGTGACGGATGCCGTCGTGGCGGGCTACACGGCGGGCGCCGCGCGGAACCTGGACGCCACGCTCAAGGCGTATGTCGCGATGGCGAACGCGCGGGAGCCCATCAGGCTCGCGCCCCACCTCGCCGAGGTGCCGTGTCCCGTGCGGCTGGTGGTTGGCGGGGCACGCCACGACGGTGACGTCGGGTCGGGGGAGGTGCAGCTGCTCGAGCGCTTGCTGCGGACGTTCGCACTCGACTCCGTCCCGGGGGCGGGGCACTTCATCTATGAAGAGCAGCCCGGGGCGGTGATGGCCGCCGTGGCCCGACTCAAGGCGAGTGTGACCGCGCGGCACGCCGCCGGGTCAGAGTGACGGAACCGTAGCCAATCTCCCTAGCCTATGCGTATCGCTCTGGTCGCCGAAGACTACTATCCCCAGCTCGGGGGCGTCCCCGAGCACGTGCACAACCTGGCGCTCCAGCTCAACCGCTGGGGGCACCCCACGACGGTCGTCACGTCGGACATGGGCGCGTATCGCGACCTCGACTTTGTGCGGCGGGTCGGAACGAGCCGGGTGATCTACTCAAACGGCGGCGTGGCGCGCGTCACGACCGGATGGCGGCTGACGCGACGGCTCGAGGAGATGTTCCTTGAGGGCGGCTACGACATCGTGCACGTGCACGGCGGGCTCGCGCCGATGCTCGGGCTGGTCGCACCCCGCGCCGCGTGGCGGCTGGGCATCCCGGTGGTCGCCACGTTCCACTCGTGGTTCGCGCGCTCGCTCGGCTGTCGGATATTCCGCCGCCCGCTGCAGCGGATCCTGGACCGGCACGCGGCGCGGATCGCGGTCAGCGAGCCGGTGGTGCACGCCAACTCACGCTATTTCGACGCCGATTGGGAGATCATTCCCAACGGCGTGGACACGAGCTTCTTCCGGCCGAACGGTCGCCGGCCGACCGACGCGCTCACCGACCGGCCGCGGCTGCTGTTCCTCGGTCGCATCGAGCCGCGCAACGGCCTCGGCACGCTGCTCGACGCGCTGCCGCGCATTCTGGCGCGCTACCCCACGACGCTCCTCACGGTGGCGGGCGACGGGCCATGGCGCCGCTACTACGAGCGGCGCGCACGGGAGCTGGGCGCCAGCGTGCGGTTCGTCGGGCAGGTGTTCCACGACCGCCCGGCCTACTACGGCTCGGCCGACCTGTACCTCTGCCCGACGACCATCGCCTCATTCGGCGTGACGCTGCTCGAGGCGATGGCCTGCGGCACCCCGATGGTCGTCTCCGACAATGCCGGCTTCCGCTCGGTGATCGACGGCGGCGCGGAAGCGGTGCTCCTCCCGAAGGACGATCCCCGGGCGTGGGCGGACACGACGATCGCGCTGCTCGCCGATCCCGAGCGCCGGGCCGCGATGGGGCTTGCCGGCCTCGCCAAAGCGGCGCGCTTCGCCTGGCCGCGGATCGCGCGCCGCGAGCTCGCGGTGTACGAGCGCGTGCTCGGCCGGAGCGCCCCGGCCGTCGCGAGACCCTCCAGCGAGCCGGTACGCGACCGCGTCCGGATGACCTCGCTCGCGCGCTGACCCGCCGGGGGTGTTCCCGCGCCCCCGACGCCCTTCCCCCCCTCCTTGCGGACCCCCGGAATCGCGCGCAACGTAGCGCGTCGTTGAAGGTCATTTCGACACAACCGTTACCTCTGTGCACGAGTAGGGAGGAACCGTGGTACAGCGCACTTTACTAGCTTCGCTCGCGCTGAGTCTCGCCGTCGGCATCGGCGCCGCGGCGGGCCAGCAGCGTCCCATCACGGGGAAGGTCGTGAGCGCGGCGACGACGGAGCCGGTCGCCGGCGTCCGCATCGTGGTCGTCGGAACGCCGATCACCGCCATCACGAACGACCGGGGCGAGTTCTCGCTATCGGCGCCCGAGGGTGCCGTCACGCTGTTGGTGCGCGGCGTGGGCTTTCGGAGTCGTCAACTGCCCGTCGCGGCGGACGCATCGAGCGTCACGGTGAGCCTCGAGCAGGACGTGTTCAACCTCGAGGCGGTGGTCATCACGGGGCAGGCGACCGGGGTGCAGCAGCGGAACCTGGCCAACGCGGTAACCACGGTGAACGCCGAGCAGCTGAACCGCGCGCCGACGCAGACGATTGAGAGCGCGTTGCAGGGGAAAATCCCCGGGGCGGTCATTCAGATGAACTCCGGGGCACCGGGCGGGGGCGGCCAGATCAACCTGCGCGGCGTGACGACGATCAATGCCGGCGTCGATCCGCTGATCGTGGTCGACGGGATGGTGATCGCGAACGATGCGATCGCGAGCAACATGAATGCCGTCACCGCGGCGGCGGCGGGGGGCAACGCGTCCAACCAGGACAACTCGGTGAACCGCATCGCCGACCTGAATCCCAACGACATTCAGAGCATCGAGGTGTTGAAAGGCGCGTCGGCGGCGGCGATCTACGGGTCGCAAGCGGCGAATGGCGTGCTCGTGATCACGACACGGCGCGGTCGCCCGGGCGCACCGCGCTTCAGCGTCACCCAGCGGTTCGGGACCTCCGCCTTGTCGAACACGCTCGGATTCCGTCGCTTCAGTGGCGTCGGCGAAGCGACAGCGGCGTTCGGGCCAAACGCGGCAAGCTTCTGCACATTGTCGGGCGGCGGGTGCCCGGTCTTCGACAACGAGCGCGCGCTGTACGGAGAGCACCCCCTATCCGTCGAGACCGACGCCACCGTCACCGGTGGGAACGATCAGACGACCTACTTCTTGTCGGGTCTTGTGAAGAAGGACGGGGGGATCGCCCCGAACACTGGCTACCAGAAGCAGTCGATCCGGGCGAACTTGGACCAGCTCCTGGGCAGCCGGTTCAAGCTCAGCGTCAACTTGAACGCGATCCACAGCCTGTCGAATCGTGGCATCTCGAACAACGACAACACGGGGACCAGCACGTACCTCGTCTATCCGACGACGCCGAGCTTCGTGGATCTGCGGCCGGTGAACGGCGTGTACCCGAGAAATCCGTTCGCGCCTTCGAATCCGCTGGCGACCTTCGCGGAGCTCACGAACGCCGAGGACGTGTGGCGGATCCTGGGCACGACGACCACCAAGGTGGACGTGGTCACGACGCCGACCCAGCGCCTCGTCTTCAACCTCACCGGGGGGTTGGATTTCTTCAGCCAGCGGAACGACGTCCTGTCGCCAGCCGATCTTCAGTTTGAGCCGCAGGACGGTCAGGCGGGCACCGTTGTGCTCGGGAAGGCGACCGATCTCCGGTTGAACCTCGTCGGCAGCGCCGTGCACACGTACACGCCGGCCTCGAACGCCTTTCAGGCGACGACGTCGGCGGGCTTCCAATACGAGAACCGCGATCTCAACCTCACGAACGTCGTGGGGCGCACGATCGCGCTCGGGCTGCAGAACGTGAGCCAGGCGGCGAGCATCACGTCGAACCAAGCGGAGCAGCCGGTGAAAAACGCGGGGCTCTACGCGCAGGAAGAGCTCCTGACGGCGAGCCAGCGATTGCTCCTGACCGCCGGGATCCGCGCCGACCGCTCGAGTGTGAACGGCGATCCCAGCAAGTACTACCTGTTCCCGAAAGCCGCCGCCTCCTACCGGTTCGTGCAACCGATTGGCGGCGTCGACGAGTTGAAGGTCCGCGGCGCATGGGGCCAGACCGGTAACCCGCCGCTCTACGGCGTCCGCTTCATTCTGGACAGTACAGGCGCGCTCGGTGGTCAGGTCGGACAGTTCCGCGCCTTGACGCTCGGGCTCGATTCGATCACACCCGAGCGAAACACCGAGATCGAGGGCGGGTTCGACGCGACCTTCGGCAACCAGTTCGCCACCCTGGGCATCACGCTGTATCAGAAGAACGTGACCGATTTGCTGCTGCTCCAGTCCGTCGCGCCGTCGACCGGG
>DATHGL010000450.1:0-6406 GCA_035317625.1 Gemmatimonadales bacterium
GCCTGCAACCCCTGGGCTTGGGAGCGGTAGGTCGCCAGGAGCTCCTGGACGAGCGCCGGATCGAGCCCGACTCCAGGGCGGACCGCGTTCACGAGGATCAGGCCGATGGTCGCTGAGATGGCGGTGGAGACCAGGAAGTAGGCAATCGTCCGGGCGCCAACTCGGCCGATCTTGCGGATATCGCCGAGGCCCGCCACGCCGAGGGTGAGCGACGTGAACACGAGGGGCACGATGGTCATCAGCAGCATGCGCAGGAAGATCTGGCCAACCGGACCGGCAGCGTTGTTGCCGATCCAGCGCACCACCGGCTCCGCCGCCTCCGCGGTGATACCGGTCCAACTCAACCAGGCCGCGCCCTTCGCGAACGCGTTCGCCACGATGCCCACGCTGGCGCCCGACAGCAGCCCGATGATGATCTTGGTGTGAAGCTTCATTGCCCGGGGCCCGGGGGCGGATGCAGGCGGCTGTGTCGGAAGCCGTAGACGATGTATATGGCCAGACCGATGGCGAGCCAGATCGCGAACCGCCACCAGGTCTCACCGGGCAGTCCGACCATGACGAACACGCACAGCGCAGCGCCCGTGAGCGACACGACCCAGACCACTGGCACGCGGAACGGGCGCGGCCGCCCGGGGTCGGTGACGCGCAGCACCAGCACGCCGACGCACACCAGCACGAAAGCGAACAACGTGCCGATGTTCGTGAGGTTGTACGTCTCCCCCGCGTCGCCGATCAGGGACCATAGCCCCACGAAAATGCCGGTGATGAGGGTGGTCACGTACGGCACACGAGTCTTCGCGTGCACCTTGGCCGCCCAGGCTGGTAGCAGGCCGTCCCGCCCCATCGCGAAGAAAATCCGCGGCTGCCCGTACTGGAACACCAGGAGCACGGCGGACATGGAGATGATCGCGCCGAGCGCCACGATCCAGCCCACCGTCGTGAAGCCGGCGCTGTTCAACGCCTTGGCGAGCGGATCGGCCACTCCGAGCTCGGTGTACGGCACCATGCCGGTGAGGACCGCGCCGACGATCATGTAGATCACGGTGCAGATGGCGAGGCCGCCCAGGATGCCGATCGGCAGATTGCGCTGCGGGTTCTTGGTTTCCTCGGCGGCCGTGGAGATCGCGTCAAAGCCGATATATGCGAAGAACACGATCGCGGCGCCCTGATGGATGCCGCGGAAGCCGTTGGGCGCAAAGGGGTGGTAGTTCGCCGCGCTGATGTGAGTGAGCCCCGCGACGACGAACAGGCCCAGCACCAGCAGCTTGATCGTCACCATGATGTTGTTCGCCGTGGCGCTCTCGCGGACGCCGAGCATCAGCAGCCACGTGATCAGCATCACGATGACGAACGCCGGCACGTTGACCAGGATCGGCACGCCGACGACGTGCGGCGCGGTCTCGAGCAGGCCGTGGACGCCGGGATCGGGCGAGAGCAACGCCGTGCGGTAGCCCGTGACGAGCCAGGTGGGGAGGTGGACGTTGAAGCTGCCCAGCAACGACGTGAAGTAGTCGCCCCAGGAGATCGCCACCGCGACGTTTCCCACGGCGTACTCGAGGATCAGATCCCACCCGATGATCCACGCCACCAGCTCGCCCAGCGTGGCATACGAATAGGCGTAGGCGCTGCCCGCCTGCGGGATCATGGCCGCCAGCTCGGCGTAGCACAGGCCGGCCAGCGCGCAGGCGACCCCCAGGAACAAGAAGGAGACGACCAAGGCGGGCCCCGCCCCGCTCCGGACGAGGTGCCCGGCTGCGTCGTACTGCCCGGCCGCCGCCGTGCCGATCGCCCCGAAAATGCCGGCACCGATGACCGCCCCGATGCCGAGCATGATGAGATCGCCGGCCCCGAGCGCGCGCTTCAGCGCGTACGGACTTTCGCCGGGCACGAGCAGCTCGGCGATCGGCTTGCGCCGGAAGAGTTGCTTGGCGCTAGACAAACAGCGGCGCCAGCACCAGCGTGACCGTGCTCAAGAGCTTGATGAGCACGTGCAGCGATGGCCCCGCCGTGTCTTTGAACGGATCGCCAACGGTGTCACCGACCACGGCGGCCTTGTGGGGTAGACTCCCCTTGCCGCCGTACTCCCCAGTCTCGATGAACTTCTTGGCGTTGTCCCACGCGCCGCCGCCGTTATTGAGCAGCGTCGCCATGAGAATCCCGGCGATCGTGCCCACCATCAAAAACGCGGCCACGGCCTCGGCGCCGACATGGAACAACACCTTGAAGACCAGGCCCACCGCGATCGGCATGCCAACGGCGAGCAGCCCGGGAGCCACCATCGCCTTGAGCGCGCCGACGGTCACGATGTCGACCGCCCGACCGTAGTCGGGACGTGAGGTCCCCTTGAGGATTCCGGGATCGGCCTGGAACTGGCGCCGGACCTCCTGAATCACGCTCACCGCCGCCTTGGTGACCGCGCTGATGGCCAGCGCCGAGAACCAGAACACCAGCATGGCGCCGAACAGCCCGCCCACGAACACCTCGGGCTTCGAGATGTCGACGGCGGCGAGCGGGGAGCCGAGGGCGGCCACCTCGTCCAGGTACGCCGAGAACAGCAGGAACGCGGCGAGGGCTGCCGAGCCGATGGCGTACCCCTTGGTGAGCGCCTTGGTCGTGTTGCCCACGGCGTCGAGCCGATCAGTGCGCTTGCGGATGTCCTCGGGCTGGTGCGACATCTCGATGATGCCGCCGGCGTTGTCCGTGATGGGCCCGAACGTGTCCATCGCAAGGATGTACGCCGCGGTGCCGAGCATCCCCATCGTCGCCACCGCGGTGCCGAACAACCCCGAGTGGGCGAGGCCGCTCGACGCGCCGAGCTTGTAGGACATGATGATGGCGGCCGAGATCGCGAAGGTCGGCAGCGCGGTGCACTCGAGTGCCACGGCGAACCCCGCGATGATGTTCGTCGCCGGACCGGTCACGGAGGCGGCGGCGATCGATTTCACGGGACGGTAGCGGTATTCAGTGTAGTACTGCGTGATGTAGACGAACGCGATGGAGGTGGCGATGCCGATCACGCCGCACATGGCGAAGTGCCACCAGGCGGCCGGGTAGCCCGCGGGATTCAGCAGCCAGAATGTCCCACCTACAAACCCGACGGCCGCGAGCACCGCGGTCCACATGTAGCCGCGGTTCAACGCGCGCATCGGGTCTTCGTCCTCCCGCGCCTTCACGATGAGCACCCCGATGATCGACGCGACGAGCCCGAAGGCGCGCGCCACGAGGGGAAACAACATCAACCCGACCACCTGGGCCGGGCTGAACACGCCGGGATTGGCGAGCGCCAGCCCCGACCCAAGGATCATCGCGCCGATGTTTTCGGCCGCCGTCGACTCGAACAGGTCGGCGCCGCGCCCGGCGCAATCGCCCACGTTGTCGCCCACCAGGTCCGCGATCACGGCCGGGTTGCGAGGATCGTCCTCGGGAATCCCCGCTTCCACCTTGCCCACCAGGTCGGCGCCGACGTCCGCGGCTTTCGTGTAAATACCGCCGCCCAGCTGCGCGAACAGCGCCACGAACGACGCGCCGAAGCCGTACCCGACGATCATCAGGGGAATCTTGGTCGGCTCGAAGTGCAGGGCATCGAGCACCGTGTACAGGAGCCCGACGCCGAACAGGCTCAGCGACACCACGAACAACCCGCTCACCGCCCCGCCCCGCAGCGCGATCTGCAGCGCCTTGTTCAGACTCGTGCGCGCCGCGCTCGCGCTCCGGATGTTCGCGCGCACGGCGACGTACATGCCGACGATGCCGGCCACGCCCGAGCACAGCGCGCCGAACAAAAAGGAGAGAGTCGTCGTGAGCGCCAGCGTCGCCGCGACTGGCTCGTCGGCGTGTGGTTTGCGGAAGAACGCGTACAGCACGTAGATCAGGACCCCGAGCGCGATGCTCAGCGTGCCGATGGTGCGATACTGACGCCGCAGGAACGCTTCCGCGCCTTCCTGGATCGCGTCGGAAATCTTCCGCATGTCGGCGGTGCCGGTGTCTTGGCGGAGCACGTAGCCCCGCAGACCCCAAGCGACGGCCAGGGCGAGGACACTCAACCCCAGGACGAGGGCAATCAGCATAGTCGGTTGTGAGCTCCTTGGAGCCCGCCCGGTGGCGGGCTAGTTGCCGATTCGAAGGGGAACCATTGCGACGTACGCCACATTCCGCCCGTCCCGGGTGTGGGCCGGGTAGAATTGGTACGCCAGCATCCGCTCCTGGAACTCCCGGCCGTACGCCGCGTCGGCGATCGGGGGGTCCACTGCCACCTGGGTCACTCGACCCTCGGCCGAGACCCAGAACCTCACGTGGTACGTGCGACCGGCCACCGAGCCGGGAACCCTGGCCAAGGGCGGCAGAATCGCCGTCCGTGGCGAGGCGGGGAAAATGTAACCCGCTTCGCCTCCCGTTCCAGGCCCCAGGGCGCCCCCGGCACCCGCACCCAACCCCGTGCCCTTCCCTCCAGCCACGGCACCGACGCCGCCCCCACCCTCCCCGCCCACCGCCACCGCCGGGAGGGGCGGCACTGCCCGCGGCAGCTCGAGCGGCGGCAGCTCGACCGGGATACGGCGCAGCGCCAGGAGATCGGAAACGGCGACGCGCGGCGCCGCCGCCACGTCCACGACGGCCGGTGCCGCAGGGGGCATCGTGAAGAAGTTCACCCGCGGTCCCCCACCCCCCCCACGCGCGTCTCCGGTCGAATCGCCAGGCGTGCGTCGGACCAGCGCACGCCCACCCACCAGCAGCATGCCGACGATCGCCGCGTGCGCGAACAGGGCCAGCGCGGCGCCGGGACCGAGCCCCCGGCCGCGCAGCGGTAAGCCGAGCCGGGGGAGCGGCGGTTTGTGAGCACGCGTCGGGTCCACAGTGCCTCGGTATACCCCGACAACGAACGTAGGGGCGCCGGATGCTGCGCCCCTACCCCCACCCCCGTGGCGTCCCTCGCGGTCCCTGGGTCAGTGCTTTGCCGGCTCCGGTGGTGTAAACCCGATGACCTGCACGCCGGCTGCGTGCGCGATGTCCATCGCCTGCATCACGTCGAGGTACTTGCGGTTCGGCGCCGCCTTGATGAACAACAGCTTGGCGGGGCGCGGATCGTAGATCAGCCGGAACGCCGGCTCCAGCTGGCTCACGGCATACGGCTGACCGTTGATGGCGTAGGACCCGTCGGCCTTGAGCTCCAGGACGATCTGGCTCTGCGGCGGCTGTTTCTGCTTGCTCTTCTGCTCGGGCGGGACCTGCACGTCGAACGCCTTGCGCGACATCGGCTGCGTGATCATGAAGATGATCAGCAGCACCAGCAGCACGTCGATCAGCGGGGTGACGTTGATTTCGGAGCTGAGCCCCTCACCGCCGCCGGTGGACGACATCGCCATGGTCAGCTCCCTTCTTTCTTCTTGGGCCCGAGCGTCTGCTTCTGCTCGGTAATGGCCCCGACCACGCGGACCCCGGCCTGCCGGGCGATCTCGATCGCCTGCTGCACTCGGGCGAACTCGATGTCCTGATCCGCCTTCAGGAACAGGATCTTGTCCTGCGTGCGGGTCTGGTAGATGGCCTGCAGCCGTCCCGGAAGCTCTTCGTCTGCGATCGGTTTCGGTCCTGCGCCCAGGTCGAGGAAGAACTTGCCCTCATGATCAATGCCCAGCCGCACTTCGTCCGACCCTTCGGGGCGGTTTTCGGGGTTCTCCGAGCGCGGGATCGTGGCCTGGAAGCCCTTGGCGATCAGGGGCGTGACGATCATGAAGATGATCAACAGCACCAGCATCACGTCGATGAGCGGCGTGACGTTGATGTCGGCCTTGACGGCCGCGCGGGCGCTAGTGGCTGACAGGGCCACTGGTCTGGGACGCCTTCTGCGTCTGGAATTCCTTCGTGAAGATCGACCGTCCGAACTCGGACCCGACGCTCTTGATCAGGTAGTCGATCAGCTCCTTCGAGGTGTACGTCATCTCGACGGAGAGAAAGTCGATCTTGGTTGTGAAGTAGTTGTAGAGCCACACCGCGGGAATCGCGACGATGAGACCGAAGGCGGTCGTGATCAACGCCTCGGCGATACCGGCGGACACCGATGCGAGCGAGCCACCGCCGCCCGACGCCGCCATGCCGGTAAACGCATTCACGATACCCATCACCGTGCCGAGCAACCCGACGAACGGCGCCGTGGAGCCCGTCGTCGCGAGGATGCCGAGACCACGCTTCAGCTCGGCCGAGACGATGAGGATCTCGCGCTCCACCGCGCGCTCCACCGAGTTGATGTCGGCCGCCGTGATCGTGGCGCGGTCGCGCAGCAGCGGCTTCACCTCCGAGAGCGCTTCACCCACCACGCGGGCCACGTGGCTCTTCTTCTGCTTCTCGGCGAGCTTGATGGCCCCGTCGAGCTGCTCCTCCTGCAGGAAGCGGGAGAACTCGGGGGCGAACCGCC
>DATHGL010000451.1:0-3553 GCA_035317625.1 Gemmatimonadales bacterium
TGCCATTCGTGCATGGGGGAGAAGTTAGCGTGCCTGGCGGAAGCCGGTAATTACGGGAACCGGCAGCGCCTTCGGCTCGGGGTCCCTGACTTCCCCACACGGCCGCACCCCGGACCTTGGCCTCCGGCGCTGCAGGCGTCCCGAGCCGGAGGGACCGCCACTCGGCGCGCCCGCTCCCGCAATTACCGGCTCCAGCAAGGTGCGCTAACTTCTCCCCATGCACGAATGGCAAGTCTGGCTCGTCGCCGCCCTGCTCCTCTTCGTCGCGGAGATGGTCGCACCGGGGTTTTGGCTGCTCTCCGTGGCAGTCGGCTGCCTCGCCGCCGGCCTCGTGTCCGTCGTCGTCCCCGGGGCCGTCGTGCCGGCGCTCACGTTCGCCGCCGGAACCCTGCTCTCGCTCGTCGGCGTCCGTCCGTTCCTGCTGCGGCACCTGCACCGCGCGGGGAGCGAGATCCGGACCAACGTCGATGCCCTGGCGGGCCGGGTGGGCATCGTGTCGGAGCGCATCGACCCAGCCACCGGCAAGGGCCGCGTCCTGGTGGAAGGCGAGGATTGGCGCGCGGCGTCGCTGATGGACTCGGCGCTCGAGCGGGGCACGCGGGTGATGGTGGTCCGGGTGGAAGGGGCGACTCTGTACGTCGACAAGGAGGGCTGAGGCATGGACAACATCGGCGCGCTGATCGTCCCGGCGGCCATCGCGCTGTTCGCGATCTCGATCGTCGCGCGGGGGATCCGCATCGTCCAGCAGGCGCAGACCATGATCATCGAGCGGTTGGGGAAATACCACCGCACCCTCGCCTCCGGGGTGAATCTGGTCATCCCGTTCATCGACAAGCCGCGCGCCATCGATTGGCACCAGGTGGTCGTGACGCCCGCGGGCGACTCGTTCGCGCGCCATTTCCGCACCGACAAGATCGACCTGCGCGAGACGGTGTACGTGTTCCCGCGCCAGAACGTGATCACCAAGGATAACGTCGTCGTCGAGATCGACGCGCTGATCTATTCCCAGATCACGGACCCCGTCCGGGCGACCTACGAGATCGCGAACCTGCCGGATGCCATCGAGAAGCTGACGCAGACGACGCTACGGAACGTGATCGGCGAGATGGAGCTGGACCATGTCCTCTCCTCGCGTGACACGATCAACGCCAAGCTGCGCGAGATCCTCGACGAAGCGACCCACAAGTGGGGCGCGAAGGTGAGTCGCGTCGAGCTGAAAGACATCAACCCGCCGCGCGACATCCGGGACGCCATGGAGAAGCAGATGCGCGCCGAGCGCGACCGGCGCGCCGCGATCCTCACCGCCGAGGCGGAGAAGCAGTCGCGCATCCTCCAGGCGGAGGGCATCCGGCAGTCGGAGATCAATCAGGCGGAAGGCCAGAAACAGGCGAAGATCCTCGCCGCCGAGGCCGAGGCCAACGCCCGGCTCAAGGTCGCCGAAGCGGAAGCGCAGGCGATCGAGCGGATCACGACCGCCATCAAGGGAACCGGCGGGGATCCGGCGCGGTACTTGATCGCGATCCGCTACATCGAAGCGCTGAAGGACATGGTCACGAGCCCTCAGAGCAACAAGGTGATCTATGTGCCGTACGAGGCGACCGGGGTGCTGGCGTCGCTGGGCGGCATTCGGGAGATGCTGGCGGGCCCATCGGGGGAGAGGAAGACATGAACTGGACGGTCGGGCGAACGGGCGGACTGGCGGTCGGTCTGGTGGCGGTGTTTCTGTCCGGCGGTCCTCCCGCGACCGTCAGGGAGTCCTTTAGGGTCCGGCCGTCCGCCGTCTTGCCGGGATGCGAGCCCGACAACGGCGGCCTCACGCTGCCGGCCGATTTCTGCGCGGTGGTGGTCGCCGACCAGGTCGGCGCCGCGCGACATCTGGCGGTGGCGCAGAACGGCGACGTCTTCGTCGCGCTGGCGGGCGGCCGGGCGGGCGCCGGCGGCCTGCTCGCCCTGCGAGACACGTCGGGCGACGGCAAGGCCGACGTGCGCCAGACCATCGGCAGCGAGGGCGGCACCGGCATCGCGCTCGGGAAGGGCGTGCTCTACTTCGGTACCACGTCCACGGTGTATCGCTACACGATGCGCGCGGGGAGTCTCACGCCCCTGGGCGCCCCGGGAGTGATCGTCAAGGATCTGCCCACCGGCGGCCACAGCGCGAAGAACCTCGCCCTGTCTCCCGACGGCCGCATGCTGTTCGTGAACAGCGGGTCGGCCACCAATTCCTGTCAGATCGCCGACCGGTCGAACGAGTCGCGCGGCAAGGACCCCTGCCCCGAGCTTGCGTTCCGAGCGGGGGTCTGGCGGTTCGATGCGCTGAAGCACGATCAAACGGAAGCGGACGGCACTCGGTTCGCCACCGGAATCCGGAATGCCGTGGGGCTCGCGTTCGCGCCCTCGGGCGAGCTGTACGCGACGCAGCACGGTCGCGACCAGCTGGGGCAGAATTGGCCCAAGCTCTTCACACTGGAGCAAAGCGCCGAGAAGCCCTCCGAGGAGCTCTTCGAGCTCTCCGAAGGCGACGACTACGGCTGGCCGTACTGCTACCACGACCCGGAGCTGGGTCACCTGGTCCTCGCGCCCGAGTACGGCGGCGACGGCAAGACGGTGGGTCGCTGCCAGGAGAAGAAGGAACCGCTCGTCGCCTTCCCGGCGCATTGGGCGCCGGACGGCCTGACGTTCTACGGCGGCACCCAGTTCCCCGCGCACTATCGGGGGGGGGCCTTCGTCGCGTTTCACGGCTCGTGGAACCGCGCGCCGCTGCCCCAGGGCGGCTACCGCGTCGTGTTCGTGCCCTTCAAGGACGGCAAGCCGGCCGGCACGTACGAGACATTCGCGGACGGGTTCTGGCACGAGAACGGCACCGGGCCGCAGCACCGGCCGGTGGGTGTGGCGATGGGCCCGGACGGCTCGCTGTATATCAGTGACGACGCGGCGGGCAGGATCTGGCGGGTGATGTACAGAGGGCGGTAGAAGGCTGGTAATGGGCGGCAAAGGGCGGTAATGGGCGGTAGAGGGCGGTAGAGGTGGCTGGGTATTCCGGAAAGCCGTTGGTCGCGAAGCTCGGGATCAAGTCGGGCTCGACCATCGCAATTCTCGGGGCGCCGCGCGGCTACGAGCGTACGCTCGGCAAGCTCCCGCCGGTCAGCCGTCAGCGGGACGCCACCGGACCCCTCGACTTCATCCAGTTCTTTGTGAGCGAGGCGCAGGAGCTCGAGCGGCGGTTCGGCGCGCTGGCCCGCGCCCTCACGCCCGCCGGCATGCTGTGGATCTCCTGGCCCAAGAAAGCGTCCGGCGTGGCGACCGACCTCACCGAGGACGTGATCCGGGCGATCGGGCTGGCGCACGGGCTGGTGGACGTGAAGGTGGCGGCGGTGGACGAAGTATGGTCGGGGCTCAAGTTCGTGCGGCGGGTGAAGGATCGATGACGTTCTCCGAGGAAGAAGCGCTGTTCCGCGACACAGTACGCGACTTCGCCGAGCGCGAGGTCCGGCCGCGCGTGGCCGCCATGGAACGGGCCTCCGCGGTCGACCCCGCCCTGCTCGCCAAGTGCTTC
>DATHGL010000452.1:0-2098 GCA_035317625.1 Gemmatimonadales bacterium
CACCAAAAGTAATGAAATCCGCAACGGAGGGGGCAAACGCGCCCGCCCAGCTAGCGGATCTCCGGCCCACCCCGGCGATTGTCGAGCACGAATCGGTTGCGTGCCGGCATGATCACGCGAGGCAGGGTTTGCGAGGTCATCACCGCGCTGTCGGCGACGATGTCGTTCCGCCACAGCAGGAACCCGACCAGGCTGTATACCTCCCCGGGCGTGAGCGAGCCGGGCGCGTTGAGCGGCATCGCGCGATTCACATAGTCGTACAGGGTCGTCGCGTAGGGCCAGTAGTTGCCGAGGGTTTTCACGAAGCGCGGGTCGCGCCCGAACGGAAAGCCCACCCGAGGCTCCCGGCCCACCAGCCGGTCGAACGGACCCTCCGTGCCCGTCCGGCCATGACACGTCGCGCACTTGTGCGCATAGATCGCGGCACCCTGCGACGCCGTACCGCTCCCCGGCGGCAGTCCCGTTCCGTCGGGCATCACGTCGATGTTCCACGCCGCGATTTCCTCGGCTGTGGCTGCACTCCCAAAGTCGAAGGTCCCCGGGGCATCGGGTCGCCCTGCTCGCCGATCCCCGTTTGCGCACGCCCCGCCAACGAGGGCGAGTGCGACGAGCGCAGCCGCCTGACGCACGCTCACCCTTCCAACCCGAAAATGACGGCGCCGTCACGCCGCACTCGCCACGCTCGGATGTGATTGAAGTGATACGATGTGCCGAGCCCACGCGCCTGCCGCAACTGCGCCAGGGCGGGCTGCACGTAGCCGGTCTCGTCGACGGCGCGGCTCTGGAGCGTCGTTTCCCTGCCATCCCAGTTCCACAGGTAGCGGAACCGGGTGTGGCACTTGGGGAGGACGGGTTGCTGCAGCTCGGCGGGCGCCCAGCGCCGCCCGGCGTCCGTGCTCACGTCGACCCTGCTGATCCGGCCGCGGCCGCTCCAGGCGATTCCGCTGATTTCCCACCAGCCCCGGTCGGGAAGGATCACCGGGTAGGCCGGGAACGTGATGATCGACTTCGCGTCCATGGTGAAGCTGAACATACGCGCCGTGCCGTCGGCGAGCGGATCGGTGTACTTCGACGTCTCTTCCCGTGTCATGAACGGCCGATCCGCGATCTCGATCCGCCGGATCCATTTGACGTTGGCGTTTCCCTCCCAGCCCGGCAGCACCAGCCGAGCGGGGTACCCCTGCTCGGGGCGCAGCGCCTCGCCGTTCTGACCGTACGCGATCAGGGCGTCGTCCGACGCCTTGGCGAGTGGGATGCTCCGCGTCATCACGGCGGCGTCCTCGCCTTCGGCGAGGAACCATTTCGCGCCCGGCTTCACGCCCACTTCGCGGAACAGCGTCGCCAGCGGCACGCCCGTCCACTCGCTCGTGCTCGTGAGGCCGTCGATGAGCTGCGGCGTGAGATCGGGCCGAACGTTGCGATAGCTGGCGCCGCCGTTCCCGGAGCACTCGAGGAAATACAGATGCGACACGGACGGGAACCGCTTGAGGGCCTCGAGGTCGAACACCGTCGGACGCTCGACCATGCCGTGGATGAGCAGCTTGTACCGCTGCGGGTCGATGGCCGGCACGCCCGCATGGTGGCGCTCGAAATGCAGATCCGCGGGCGTCACGATCCCGCAAAGGTCTTGCAGCGGCGCGAGCGAGCTGCCTTGGCGATCCCCGATGGGAATGCGCCGCGGTCGCTCGAACGGCGAGCGCCGGCCGAGCTCGCTCGGGGGCGCTCCTGGAACCTTGGTGGGGTCCGGCGGGACGGGGGGGGCGTGTCCGGGCACCTGGGCGAGCACCGTCTGCTGGAGCGCGCGCGCGCCGAGCGCGCCCGCGACGCCGGCGAGCAAGACCCGGCGGGAAATCAGCGCGTCTTCCATGGTTTGTCTTCCGGTTCAGGGACTGTCTTCCCAAGCTAAGCGGTTGCGGCCGTCGTCACCGGCCCGCAGCTTGCGCATATGCCTCGCCTCCTTGTCGGCTTGCTCGTCGCGACGATCTGCGGCGGTGCACCGTCTCATCCTACGGCCCACCCCGTGCCGGAAGCCGGATCATGCCGGGCATGCCACCAGCAGATCGTCGCGACTTTCGTTCGGACCGCGCACTTCCAGACC
>DATHGL010000453.1:0-8771 GCA_035317625.1 Gemmatimonadales bacterium
CAGGGCTTCTCGCCGGCGGACACCTTGAAGCTGGTGGCGCACAATTGCCGGACGGCGGGATGGGGCTGCCTCGACTGCAAACGCGTGCTCGCGGACAATATGATAGCGACGCTCACTCCCATCCGCGAGCGAGCGAAGGCGTTGCAGGCCGAGCCGCGCCAGGTGATGGACCTGCTGCGCGTGGGAGCTACGAAGGCGCGCGCCATCGCGCGTCGCACCATGGCCCAGGTGCGGCGCCGGATGGGCTTCCTCGAGGATGCGGAGGCGTGATGCAGCACTTCCTGGAGCGGATGGTCGAGATGTTCCGCCTGGAGCTGTTCCTGCAGCTGTCGCTCGCGACGCTGTTCGGTGGCGCCATCGGTCTCGAGCGCGAGCTCGGCGGCAAACCGGCGGGCCTGCGGACGAACATCCTGATCTGCATCGGCTCGGTCCTGTACACGAAACTCTCCATCACCATGGCGTCCGGAACGTCCGATCCCACCCGCGTGGCGGCGCAGATCGTGACGGGGGTGGGGTTCATCGGCGCGGGCACGATCCTGCACGCCCGCGGCGCGGTCGTCGGCCTCACCAGCGCGGCCACCATTTGGGTCGTCGCGGCGATCGGCGTCGCCCTCGGCGCCGCGCTCTATTGGGAAGCGGCCGGCACGACGCTCCTCGTGCTGCTCGTGCTCCAGGGCCTCGGGCGCGTCGAGCTGCTGGTGGAGCGGCAGTCCACACGCGGCATGATCTCGGTGCACGCGCGCCCGGGCCCCACGGTGCTGGAGGACCTCGAGACCGTGGTGCGTCGGACGGGGCTCGAGATCGAGCGCCAGGCGAGTCGCCAGGAGAACGTCGACCTGGTGATCGACTACACCCTGCGCGGGTCGAAGCGGCTCCACGACCAGGTGATGATTGCGCTGCTGCATCACCCCAGTGTGCGGACGGTGTCCACCGGCGAGTGATCCGCCGCCTCGTGGTCGACCTCGCGTCGCCCCGCGCCGCCTGGCGCATCCCGCCCGCCGCGGTGCAGGCGATCCGCGGGGCGCTCGGCTCCGGTTGGGAGGTCGTCGAGGTCCAGGCGCCCGCCGCCTCGGATGGAGACGGCGGCGCGGGGACCCCCGACGCGATGGCGGCCGCGCGCGGCGCGGAGGTCTACCTCGGATACGGCGTGCCGGCGGGTGTCGTGGCCGCGGGGCGCGGCACGCTCAAGTGGGCGCACTCCGGGACGGCTGGCGTGGGGGCCAGCCTGCCGCACCTCGCCGGAACCGGCATCGTGCTCACCAATTCGGCTGCGGTGCACGCCGAGCCGATCGCGGACTGGACGATCGCGGCGATCGGGTATTTCGCGCGCGGGTTGGACCGGATGCACGAGTTCCAGACGGCTAGGCGGTGGGCCCAGCCGGTGTTCGCGGGGCTGGAGATCCGCGTCCGCGAGTTCGCCGAGCTGCGGCTCGGGGTGTTCGGCCTGGGCGGGATCGGCGGCGCCATCGCGCGCCGGGGCGCGGCCCTCGGGATGCGTGTGGCCGGCGTGCGGCGGCGGCCGGAGCGCGGCGGGCCGCCGGGCGCCCGCTGGGTGGGCGGTCTCGGCGATCTGCCACGGCTCGCCGCCGAGAGCGACTGCCTCGTCATCGCCGCGCCCCACACCGACCAGACGCGCGGAGCGGTGAGCCGGGCAGTGCTGGAGCGGCTGCCGCACGATGCCATCGTCGTGAACGTCTCTCGCGGGACGCTCGTGGACGAGACGGCTCTGCTTGACGCTCTCGACGCCTCTCGGTTGAGAGGCGCGGCGTTGGATGTCTTCACGATCGAGCCCTTGCCCCCGGGCCACCGTTTCTGGCGTCACCCGCGCGTGCTCGTGAGCCCCCATGTGGCCGCCGTGACGGAGCGTTTCTGGGAACGTGAGACGGGGCTGATCGTGGAGAACCTCAGGCGCTATCTTGCAGGGTCCCCGCTCGCCAACACGGTCGACCCGGAGGCCGGATACTAAGTGGAGGAGAAGCCCAAGAGCTCGCGCGCGAGCGCCGCCCTGACGCAGCAGCGCGGCATCGAGCAGATCATCAAGGCGGCGATCGATCGCGGCGCATCCGACCTGCACATCAAGGCGGGGGACGTGTTTCGCGCCCGCATCGACGGCAAGCTCGTGCCCCTCACAAAGCAGCGTCTCACGCCGGACCAGACGAAGGCGATTGCGCAGCACCTGATCCCCAGCGACGAAGACCGGGCCCGGCTCGATCGGCTTCGCGACTACGACTGCTCCTGGGGCATGCCCGGCGTCGGGCGGTTCCGGGTGAACATCCTGCGGCAGCGGTCCTCGTTCATGATCGTGATGCGCGTTATCCCGTTCGACGTGCCCACCTTCGACACGCTCAAGCTGCCGTCGGTCCTGACGAGTGTGGCGGCGGCAGAGCGGGGGATCATCCTGGTAACCGGCGTGACGGGTTCCGGGAAGAGCTCGACCATGGCGGCGGTGGTGAACCACATCAATCAGACGCAGAACAAGCACATCCTCACGCTCGAGAACCCGATCGAGTTCCTGCACCGCGACATCAGCTGCTCGGTGACGCAGCGGGAGATCGGCGTGGACACGGACGATTTCCGTGCGGGGCTGCGAGCCGCCCTCCGGCAGGACCCGGACGTCGTGCTGATCGGCGAGATGCGTGACGCGGAGACCATCGACGCCGCCTTGAAGGCCGCCGAGACCGGGCACCTCGTCATTTCTGCGCTCCACACACCCGACGCCGTCACCACCGTGAGCCGAATCGTGTCGATGTTCCCCCTGGAGGAGCAGGACGTCGCGCGGTCGCGGCTGGCGGACGCGTTGCAAGCCGTCGTATCGCAGCGGCTGCTCCCGCGGGCCGACGGCCACGGGCGCGTGGCGGCGGTGGAGATCCTGATCTGCACCGGAACCGTGCGCGAGCTGATCAATGATCCGAATCGGACGCCCGACCTCCCCGAGTACATCCGCGACGCCCACGACCAGTACGGCATGCAGACCTTCGATCAGCACCTGATGGACCTCGTTGCGAGCGACCAGGTGACCTACGAGGCCGCGTTGGCCGCGTCCACGAATCCCAAGGACTTCGAGTCCCAGATGCGCACGCTGCGCCGCCGCTCGCACGTGGCGGCCCCCGCCGAGGCAGCCCCGGGCCAGTGACGGAGCGGCAGCTCGCGGGGGTGCTCGCCCCGATCACCACGCCATTCGACAGCGCGACTGGGGACGTGGCCCCCGTCCACCTCCGCCACAACGTGACGCGGCTCTTCGCGGCGGGGCTCGACGGCGTGGTCGTGGCAGGCTCGACGGGCGAGTCGGCGCTGCTCGAACCGGACGAGCAGCGCCGCATGGTCGGGTGGGTGCGCGAGGTGCTGCCGGACAAAGGCTGGCTCCTCGCCGGTACGGGCGGGGAGTCGACGCGGCAGGCGGTGGCGCTCAGCCGCGCGGCCGCGGCGGAGGGTGCGGACGCCGTGCTGGTGCGGCCCCCCGGTTATTTCTCCGCGGCGGTCTCTCCGGCGAGCCTCGCCGACTACTATCGCGCCGTCGCGGACGCGAGCCCGGTGCCGGTGCTCGTCTACAACATCCCCAAGTACACGCACCTCCCCATCGCGGCCGGCTTGCTGCTGCAGCTCGCGGCGCACGCCAATATCGTCGGCGTCAAGGATTCGTCGGGCGACCCGAAGAACCTCGCCGCCTACCGCGACGCGGCGCCCGAGTGGTCGGTGTTCGTCGGCTCGGGCTCGCTCCTGTACCAGGCACTCGAGCTGGGGTGCGACGGGGGGATCCTCGCCGTGGCGTGCTTCGCGGCGGCCCTGTGCGCCGAGGTGTTCGCCGCGTTCCGGGCCGGCGACCGGGCAGGGGCCGGGAAGCTTCAGGAGCGGCTGGGGCCGCTCGACAAGGAGATCGTGGGGAAACTCGGTCCGGCGGGCGTAAAGGCCGCGATGGACGCCGTGGGCCTGTACGGCGGGCCGGTGCGCGCGCCGCTCGCGCCGGTCGCGGCGCTGGACCGGGAGCGGGTGGAAAAGCTCATCGCGCGGTGACCGACTATCGCGAACTGCTCGGCGCGTCGTTGACGGCGTCGTAGCGGGGGTCTAGCTTTCCTCGGAGGATACTCCAACGCCCCGACCCCGGGGCGTTTTTTGCTGGGGAGCCATGTTCGGACCGAAGACCCACTGCGTCGTGGTCGTCGGCGCCCAATGGGGCGACGAGGGCAAGGGGAAGATCGTCGACGTGCTCGCCGAGCGCGCCGATTTGGTCGTCCGCTATCAGGGCGGGGCCAACGCCGGCCACACGGTGCACACCGCGGCCGGGGAATTCGTGCTGCACCAGATTCCCTCGGGCATCATCCAGGGAGCGGTCTGCGTGGTCGGCAACGGCGTCGTGCTCGATCCGGAGACCCTGTTCACGGAGCTCGACGCCCTGGGCGAGCGGGGGATCCGTACGGAGCACAAGCTCTACGTCTCGG
Organism: Gemmatimonadales bacterium; assembly: GCA_035317625.1. GTDB lineage: Bacteria > Gemmatimonadota > Gemmatimonadetes > Gemmatimonadales > GWC2-71-9 > AG41. The sequence goes on from DATHGL010000453.1 coordinate 4,437, forward strand.
ACCGCGCGCATCTCACCCTACCCTTTCATAAGCTGCTCGACCGGGCGCACGAGACGCGGGACAAGATCGGCACCACGGGGCGGGGCATCGGTCCCACCTACGAGGACAAGTACGGGCGACGGGGGATTCGCGTGGGCGACCTGCGGAACCTGGGCCGCGCCAAGGAGCTCGTGTGCACGCGCGTCCAGGCGGCGAATGAGTTCCTCGGGTTGCTCGGCTCCGCCGAGCGCGCCGATCCGGCGCAGCACGTGCGGCTGCTCGAGCGGCTCGCTCCGCGGCTGCTGCCGTTGGCGGTGGACGCGGGGCGCGTGGTGTGGGAATCGCTCGAGCGCGGCGAGTCGGTGCTGCTCGAGGGCGCGCAGGGCGCCCTGCTCGACGTGGATCACGGCACCTATCCGTATGTGACCTCCTCCAACACCACCGCGGGCGGGGCGGCGGTCGGCGCCGGCATCGGACCCACGGCCATCGACGCTGTCCTGGGAGTCGTGAAGGCGTACACCACCCGCGTGGGGAACGGGCCGCTCCCGACGGAAGCCCCGCCGGCCCTGGCCGAGCGGATCCGCGACCTGGGGGACGAGTTCGGCGCCACCACGGGACGGCCGCGCCGCTGCGGCTGGTTCGACGCCGTGGTCGTGCGCTACGCCGTGCGCGTGAACGGCCTCACGGGCCTCGCGGTCACGAAGCTCGACGTGCTCGACTCGTTCGCGGAGATTCCGGTGTGCGTCGGCTACCAGCTCGAGGGTGAGTCACTCGACTCGATGCCCGCCGAAGTCGAGCGCCTCGCCGCGGTGGAGCCGGTCTACGAGACGCTCCCCGGCTGGCAGAAATCTCTGAGCCACGTGCGCCGCCTGGCGGACCTGCCGCCGCCGGCGCGGGCCTACCTCGACCGGCTCCAGGACCTGGCCCATGCCCCCATCCAGTACGTGAGCGTCGGCACGCACCGCGATCAAATCATCGAAGTGACGTGACACTGGCTCGTCGATGCTCGACCTCGCGGTGATCGGCGCCGGGCCCTGCGGCCTCGCGGTGGGGGTGGCGGCGAAACGGGCCCGCCTGACCTGCTCGCTATTCGACAAAGGCCCCGTGGTGGCGAGCCTGATGCGCTACCCCGTGTATATGACGTTCTTTTCGACGCCCGACAAACTCGAAATCGGCGTGCCCTTCGTCACCGCGGGTGACAAGCCCACTCGGCGCGAAGCCCTCACGTACTATCGCAAGGTCGCGGAGCACTTCGAGCTGGACGTGCGGCAGTACCACGCGGTGCGCGGCGTGACGCGCCAGCACGACGGGTTCGAAGTGGTCACGGAGCATCCGGGAGCGCCCGATCCGGAGGCCATGCGCTGCCGCCACCTCGTCTTCGCGACCGGCTACTTCGAGTCGCCGAACCTGCTCCGCGTGCCCGGTGAAGATCTGCCCCACGTCTCGCACTTCTTCGGCGAAGCGCACCCATACTGGCAGCAGCGCGTGGTGGTGGTGGGCGGCGGCAACAGCGCCGTCGAGGCCGCGCTCGAGCTGTGCCGGGTCGGGGCACGAGTCACCGTGGTGCACTTCCTGGGCGAGTTCGACCGGGGGGTGAAGCCGTGGGTCCTGCCTGACATCATCAACCGCGTGAAGGAGGGCCGGGTCGCCGTGCGGTGGTGCAGCCGCGTGACGGCCATCGAGCGCTCGCACGTCATGGTGCGTCGCGAGCCCGACGGCGACCCGGAGCCGCTGCCGGCGGACTTCGTCCTGGCCCTTACGGGCTACAGCGCCGATCTCACGCTGCTGCGCTCCACCGGGGTGGCCGTGGACGAGACCAGCGGCGTTCCCCGGCACGCGCCCGAGACGATGGAGACCAACGTGCCGGGCGTCTATATCGCCGGGGTGCTGGCCTCGGGGTTTGACGCCAACAAGATCTTCATCGAGAACGGGCGCGAGCATGGCGCGCGGATCTGCGACCATATCAAAAGCAAACCCCCCAGAGTTGCCCCTGGGGGGTGATCGCCTGCCCGACATCGTGCGCCCTAGAACCCGATGTGAGCGAGACGACGCTCTTGCTCGAGGGACCAAATGAACGGCCCCGCGCTCTCGTCAGGGCGTGGGGCCGGCGCCGACCTCCGGCAGCCGGGCTGTCTCGCAGCTTCGAGACCCCTTGGCTTTGCGCCCCGCCGTCGCCGACGGTTTGCCCTGAAAGCAGAGATAGCTGGTCATGGGAAGGGGCAAGAACAGTGCCCGACGTGTAAGCAGCAACACTGCGGTACATAGCCGTCATCATCGCCCCCAAGTATATAGCAGAATGCATTGTTCCATGCATAATGCAATATGCCACAGCTGATTCTGATCGCACCGGCCGCGTTCAAGGGCACTCTCGGGCCCCGCCAGGTGGCGGACGCCCTCGCAACGGGGGCCCGCCGCGCCTTGCCGGACGCCTCCGTGCTCCTGTGCCCGATCTCCGATGGCGGAGACGGACTGCTCGATGCCGTGCTGCCGCCCGGCTCACTGCGAGAGCGCCTCGAGGTCGCCGGGCCGCTCGGGGATCCCGTGTCGGGCGAGCTCGGGTGGATCGACCCGGAGACGGCGATTTTCGAGAGCGCCACGGCCTGCGGCATCGCGCTGCTCAAGGCGGAGCAGCTCGATCCGCTCCGCGCCACGACGCGTGGCGTGGGCGAGTTGGTGTGGGAGGCGGTGGAGCGCGGAGCGACGACGGTAGTCGTGGGTCTCGGCGGCTCGGCGACCGTGGACGGCGGCACGGGCGCGGCCCGCGGGCTCGGCTGGTCGCTGCTCGACGCCGCCGGAGCCCCAGTGCCGGAGGGGGGTGGCTCTCTGGCCCAGCTGGCGGCACTGGACGGCGGGTGGGGCGTTGCCGCACGGGTCGTTGCGCTCGCCGATGTGACCACACCGCTGGTTGGGGCGCAGGGCGCCGCGCCGGTGTTCGGGCCGCAAAAGGGGGCGGGGCCCGAGGGGGTGAAGCTGCTCACGCGGGGGCTGGAGCGGCTCGCCGAGCTGATGGCCCGGCACGGCCGCCCCGAACTGGCGACGCTCCCCGGCGGCGGGGCGGCGGGTGGTCTCGGTGCGGGGCTCGCCTTCTTCGCCAAGGCGCAACTCACCGGCGGGGCGGAATGGGTGCTCGCGCGGGTGGGGTTTGACGCCGCGCTCGCCAAGGCGCACCTCGTGATCACAGGCGAAGGTGCGTTCGACCGCACGTCGTTGGTCGGGAAGGCGTCAGGCGAGGTGGTGCGGCGCGCTCAGGCGGCGAAGAAGCGCGTCGCCGTCGTCGCCGGGAGGGTCGACGGGCTCGTGGGCCTGCACGCGCTCGACGGCGACGGGCGGGTGCTCGACGCCGCGGGGATCGCCGTTCTTGCGGAGCGGGCGGTGCGCCAAGCGTTCGGGTTGCCGGCGGCCTAGCGGCCCATCTATCTTCCGCCCCTCTATGCCCCCCACCGACAAGACCATGGACAAGCTCGTGTCGCTCGCCAAGCGACGCGGCTTCGTGTTTCAATCCTCGGAGATCTACGGCGGCCTCGGCTCGGTGTGGGACTACGGGCCGCTCGGCGTCGAGCTCAAGAAGAACATCAAGGAGCGCTGGTGGCGCTCGATGGTGCACGAGCGCGAGGACATCGAGGGCCTGGACGCGGCCATCCTGATGCATCCGAAGGTCTGGGAGGCGTCGGGTCACGTGGCCGGGTTCACCGATCCGCTGGTGGACTGCAAACACTGCAAGAATCGGTTTCGCGCCGATGATCCCCGCATCAAGGGCACGCCCGGCGAGCCGACGGCGCAGTGCCCGGTGTGCGGCAGCAAGGGGACGCTCACCGCGCCGCGAATGTTCAACCTCATGTTCAAGACCTTCATGGGGCCGGTGGAGGAGCAGGCGGCGGTCGTGTATCTCCGCCCCGAGACGGCCCAGGGGATCTACGTCAATTATCTGAACGTGTTACAGTCCTCGCGCCAGAAGATCCCGTTCGGCATCGCGCAGATCGGCAAAGCGTTCCGGAACGAGATCACCCCGGGGAACTTCACGTTCCGCACGCGCGAGTTCGAGCAGATGGAGATGCAGTTCTTCGTGAAGCCGGGCGCGGACCTCGAGTGGTTCGAGTTCTGGCGGCACGAGCGCATGAAGTGGCTGGTCGGGCTGGGGCTCACGCCCGAGAAGCTGCGCTTCCACCAGCACACGAAACAGGAGCTCGCGCACTACGCGAAGGACGCGTACGACATCCAGTACGAGTTCCCCTTCGGCTGGCAGGAGTTCGAGGGGATCCACAACCGCACGGACTTCGACCTGTCGCGGCACCAGGAGTCCTCGGGCAAGAAGCTCGAGTACGTGGAAACGGCTACCAACGAGCGGTTCATCCCCTA